>NZ_PPRC01000007.1 GCF_002902565.1 Staphylococcus petrasii
ATATTCCACTACTCGCAAGCACCTTTGAGGTAAGATATTTTCTCCTTGAAGGTGCTTTTTAATGCAGATTTTTATAATTTTAGTTATATAATATGCCTTAAAAATTTTGCTTAATTATGTATGCAAAAAACATTTATATTAACAAGAAATATTTACATTCAAATTTTATAAATATTTTATTTTAATATTGTTTTTTACATTATTTCATTTATAATATAAATATAGGCCTAAACTATAATTTAATACTGGAGGACATCAAGATTTGAAACAACGAGTGAAACAGAAGTTCTCAATAAGAAAGTTCTCGATTGGAACGGGATCGGTTTTATTAGGAACGTTTCTAATTTTGGGTGTTCAAGACGTTGCGCATGCCAGCGAATTGGACGCTAACAGCAAGAATTCGACAACGGCTAACAGCTCAGCTAACCCTGACGCTAAAGCCCCAGTAACTTAAGCCAATACGAACGAGGTTTCTCAACCTGAAACTACAAATAAAGAGAATGCAGTTGCACAAGAAGCTCCAACATCTTAAGCACCAGCTACTGCACAATCAAATACTGAAGCTAAAGCTACAGTTGAAGCCGCGCCTACTTCAACAGTTAAAGCTGAAGACAGAGAAGCAAAAACTGACTCTGCTCCTCAAACTGAAACAAACACAGTTACAGCTGCTTCAGATACAACTAGTCAACCTGTAGTGCATAAACGTTCACGCCGTTCGGCAACTGCACCACTTTCATCAGAAGGTGTATTAGAAGATACAACTACTAAAGCAACACCAAACATGGATGATCCAAATGGTGCAACAGTTAAAAGTAGAGATGTAGTGATTCCAAGACCTAAGGATTCAAATACAATCCCTACTCAAAATGTATTATTCGAAAAAAATCCAAATCCTAGTCAATATACATTTGCGATTACCGATTTGAAAAACTTTAACGCGGCATATAGAACAAAATATTACTACCGTTTATCAAAACCATACGATGATTCTAATAATGTAACAATTGAATTAGTTGATGGTGAAACAAATTCTGTAGTTGAAACTAAGAATATTAATTCACCTGGAACTGTATCAATTGGTGAATCTACTTTAGCAAGAGCGGTTGCTGCACGTGACCCTAAAAAAGCTAAATATGGTCATATTAACTTCACGTTTTTACAAACATTAGATTCATTTAAAAACACACTTTCAACTATCAGAGCTCGTTTCGCGATTGATGATCAAGGTAGCTTAGAAGATGAACGTAGTGGTATGCAAATCTATGACGTATTTAACCAAGCCAATGAAGGAACAACTATTACGGACCCGCAATACTATATTCCTCAAATTGTGCCTGAAACTGCGTACTATCGTGTAGTTAATAAAAACAACCCTACTTATCAAGCGAATAAAACTGATGTAAATGCGCAAACTTATGAACCAAACCGTACTGAAAAAGAATTAGCACGTTACACAATTAAAGGTATGGATGGTCAAACATATACTGCCTCAAACGTACGTCAATTTGAAGGTTACCATTTATATCAAATGGCTGATCCTGCCAATATGACTGGTCCAATGACTCGTCCTTATCAAGTAGGTTTAAGATACGTTGATGCCGAAACAAACAACGGTGGGGTAAAACGTATTAAAGAAATCGTTGGTGAAGATGGTACAACACGTATTGAAGTTTGGACTTTATCTGCTGACCACATGTCTGAATCAGCGAAAAATACAGGTATTGATACAACCAACTATGTGAAAGTATACGAAGCAACATTAAAACCTGGCGAAAAGAATATGAATGACTTAGGTAAACAAATTCTTATCCCTGGTTATACAAAACCATTCCTTATCCAACCAACTAGTGCTGGTGAAGGTGCTGTAGGTAACGTCTTCGTACCTGATCAAACTATAAATGGTGTACAAGTAGGTCGAGGAAGTAACTTCCGTTTACAAAACTTATTAACTAAAGCGCACCCAGTTATTTACTACTACACTAAAATCGAACCAGTTGAAGTAACATTAACTGCGAAAAAAGTTGTTAAAGGTACTTCTTCTTTACCTGGCGGAGAAATCCCTGTAACTAATGGACAATTTACTTTCAACATCGCAGCTGGCCCTAATTCACCGGCTATCCCAGTAGCTTCACAAACAAAAACAAATGATGCGAATGGTACAGTTACATTTGATAAAATTGCATTCTCAAAACCAGGTACTTATACGTACACAATCACTGAAAACAAAACAAACTTAAGTTCAAATTATGATGCTGAACCTTTAACAGTAACAGCTACGGTTAAAGTAACAGAAGAAAATGGTGTCTTAAAATCAAACGTAAGTTATGCATATGCTTCTGATAATGATAATAACCAAGCATTCACTAACTATTACGTAGCACCTAAACAATTGAACTTCGATGTACACTTCACAAAAGAATTAGCAGGACGTCCGTTAAATAACGGAGAATTCCACTTCAACATGAAAAATGCTAACGGTGAAGTTATTGCGACTGGTACTAACGATGCTCAAGGTCAAATTAACTTTACTTTCATCGACGGTAAACGTCCAACTTACACTAACACTGATGCTGGTAAAACATTTACCTACACTGTTGAAGAGGTTCCTGGTAATGAAGAAGGTCTTACTTATGACCCAATGAAAGCGAAAGTTACTGTTAATGTGACTAAGAGCCAAGACCAAAGTCTTCATGTACTTACAGTAACTTCTGTAGCACCTTCAGATACTGTATTTAACAACATTTATACACGTAACCCTGCAAAAGCAAAAATTGAATTTACTAAAGTATTAGCAGGTAAAAAATTAACTGATGGTGCATTTGAATTTACACTTTCTGAGAATGGTGAAGTGCTTCAAACAGTTAGCAATAAAAACGGTAAAGTAACATTTGAAGATATCTCTTATGATAGTGAAGGTAGCCATACTTATACTATTAAAGAAGTAAGAGGTAACGACGCTAATTACGACAACGATCCAATGGAAGCGACTGTTACAGTTAATGTCAATGAAAATCCAAGTACACACGAACTTAGCACTGTAGTCGAAATGCCTGATGACACTGAGTTTAATAACTACTATGTAGCACCAAAACAATTAAACTTTGATGTTCAATTCACTAAAGAATTAACTGGTCGTCCATTAAATGATGGTGAGTTCCACTTCAACATGAAAAATGCTGACGGTGAAGTCATCGCGACTGGTACTAACAACGCTCAAGGTATTATTACTTTCGAATTCGTTAATGGTAAACGCCCAACTTACACTAACGCAGATGCTGGTAAAACATTTACTTACACAGTAGAAGAGGTTCCAAGTGATTTAGAAAACATTACTAGTGACCCAATGAAAGCGAAAGTTACTGTTAATGTGACAAAATCAGAAGATCAAGGTTTACATGTTTTAACTGTAACTTCTGTGGCACCGGCTGATAAAGAATTCAATAACGTCTTCACTCCACCATCAGCAAAAGCAAAAATCGAATTTACTAAATCATTAATCGGTAAAGATTTAACAGATGGTGAATTCCAATTTACTATTTCTGAGAATGGTGAAGTACTTCAAACCGTTACGAATAAAGGCGGTAAAGTAGTATTCGACGACCTCACTTATGATGAAGTTGGATTGCATAGTTATACAATTAAAGAAGTAGCTGGTACTGATCCAAACATTGATTATGATTCAATGGTAGCCGTTGTAACAGTCAACGTTTATCAATCACCTTCTACAGGTTTATTAGCAGCAGAAATCATCCCTGCAGCTGATAGCGAATTCCATAACTATTACGTTACGCCTAAACAATTAAACTTCGATGTTCAATTCACTAAAGAATTAGTTGGCCGTGACTTAAAAGATCAAGAATTCCACTTCAATATGAAAGATGCTAATGGTGACGTGATTGCGACTGGTACTAACAATGCTGAAGGTAAAATCAACTTCACATTCGTTGATGGTAAACGTCCAACTTACACTAATGCAGACGCTGGTAAATCATTTACTTACACTGTAGAAGAAGTTGCTAGTGACGAACAAGGTATGACAAGCGACCCAATGAAAGCGAAAGTTACTGTTAATGTAACGAAAGACTTACATGTATTAACTGTAACTTCTGTGGCGCCTAGTGATACTGAATTCAACAATATTTACACACCAACACCAGCGAAAGCTAAAATTGAATTTACTAAAGCGTTAACTGGTAAAGCATTAACTGATGGTGAATTCCAATTCACACTTTCTGAAAATGGCGAAGTGCTTCAAACAGTATCAAATAAAGATGGCAAAGTTTCATTTGATGAAATTTCATACGATGAAGAAGGCTCACATACTTACACTATTAAAGAAGTTGTAGGCACTGATGCAAACATTGACTATGATCCAATGGAAGCAACTGTAACAGTTAATGTTTCTAAAAATTCAACTACTGGTAACTATGAAGCTGTAGTTCTTACACCAGATGACACAGAATTCAACAACTTCTATGTAGCACCTAAAGAATTGAATTTTGATGTTGAGTTTACTAAAGCTTTAACTGGTCGTGACTTAAAAGACCAAGAATTCCAATTCAATATGAAAGATGCTAATGGTGAAGTCATTGCCACTGGTACAAACAATGCTGCAGGTAAGATTACTTTCACATTCGTTGACGGTAAACGCCCTACTTACACTAATGCAGATGCTGGTAAATCATTCACTTATACAGTAGAAGAAGTACCAAGCACTGAAGTAGGTGTAACAAGCGATGCTATGAAAGCAACTGTAACTGTAAACGTTACTAAAGATTTACACGTACTTACAGCAACTTCAGTAGCACCAGCAGACACTGAATTTAACAATACATTTGTACCGCCAACACCTGTATTCCAACCTGAAAAATTCGATTTATCAGCGGAAAAATTTGATATTACAGGTAATAAATTATTAGATGATGATAGTGAATTAACTAATAAATATGCGGATACAAATGCTAACCCTTATGCAGATCAATCAGATAACAACGAACCTGAAAACATCAATACTAAAACATTAACTCGTGGCGATAAAATCGTTTACCAAGTATGGTTAGATACAACTCAATTAGGTGCAGAAAACAAAATCAGTAAAGTGGGTATCACTGATGACTACGACGAAACAAGCGTAGACGTAAGTGACATTAAAGCTTACGATAGCGTAACTGGTCAAGATGTAACTAACTTATTCGATATCACAAATGAAAATGGCGTGATTACAGCTACATCTAAAGCAAGCTTAATCAAAGACCACGTATTAGATAACGAACAAATTCCATTTGGTCGCTACTATAAATTTGATATTGTAGGTTCAATCAAAGCTGATGCTGTAGCAGACAAAGATATTACGAACGTTGCTAACCAATCTGTTCAATACTTCAACCCGGTTAAAGGTGGAAATGAAGTACCACCACCAAAACCATCTGAAAAACGTGTGAACAAAGTAAAACCTGCACCAGCTGACATCGAACTTAAAGTAACTAAGAAACTTGAAGGTGGCCAACTTAAAGGTGGAGACTTCACATTCGTATTAACTGATTTAGCTAACCCTGATCAAGTTGTTCAAGAAGTAACAAACGATGCAGATGGCGTTGTGAAATTCTCAACTATGAAATACAAAGAAGTAGGCACTCATTCTTACCTTGTTACTGAAAAAGTTGGACCAGATGCAAGCGTTGACTATGACACAATGTCTGTTGTAGTAAATGTTGATGTAACTAAAGACGAAGCTACTGGCAACTTAAAAACAAATGTTAAATACGTAAGCACAGGCGGTAAATCTATTGGTGCAAATGATACTGAGTTTAACAACACTGTTAAACCACCAACACCACCACACTTCCAACCGGAAAAATTCGATTTATCAGTGCCAAAATTCGATTTAACAGGAAACAAATTATTAGACGATGATAGCGAATTAGCTAATAAATATGCTGATACTAATAGCAACCCTTACGCTGACCAATCTAATAACAACGAACCTGAAAACATCAATACGAAAGAATTAAATCGTGGAGATGCAATCGTATACCAAGTATGGTTAGATACAACTAAATTAACTGCTGCAAATAAAATTAATCAATTAGGTATTACTGATGATTATGATGAAGCAAGTGTCGAAGTTTCTGATATCAAAGCTTACGATGGCGTAACAGGTCAAGACGTTACTCATCTATTCGATATCGTTAACAACAACGGTGTTATCACAGCTACTACTAAAGAAAGCTTAGTAACTGACCACGTGATTGATAATAATCAAATGCCATTCGGACGTTACTACAAATTTGATATCGTTGGTAAAATCAAAGCTGACGCAGTAGCCGGAAAAGATATTACAAACGTTGCAAACCAATCTGCACAATTCTACAATCCGGTTAAAGGTGGAAACGAAGTACCACCTCCACCACCATCAGAAAAACGTGTCAACAAAGTGAAACCAGAACCAGCTAATATCGAACTTAAAGTAACTAAACGTCTTGAAGGCGGAGACTTCACATTCGTATTAACTGATTTAGCAAATCCTGATCAACCAGTACAACAAGCAACTAATGATGCAAATGGTAATGTTAAATTCTTACCAATCAAATATAAAGAAGTAGGCACTCATTCTTACCTTGTTACTGAAAAAGTTGGTACAGAACAAAACGTTAAATACGATACAATGTCAATCGTTGTAAATGTTGATGTTACTAAAGATGAAGCTACTGGCAACTTAAAAACAAATGTTAAGTACGTAAGTACAGGTGGTAACTCTATTGGTTCAAATGATACTGAGTTCAATAACACTATCACACCACCGCCACCAGTAGTTCCACCAACACCTAAATATCAACCTGAGAAATTTGATTTATCAGTAGAAAAATTCGATTTAACTGGTCACAAATTATTAGATGATGACAGCGAATTAGCTAATAAATACGCTGATACTAATAAAGATCCTTACGCTGACAAATCTGATAACAACGAACCTGAAAACATCAACACGAAAGAATTAAATCGTGGAGATAAAATCGTTTACCAAGTATGGTTAGATACAACTAAATTAACTGCTGAAAATAAAATCAATCAATTAGGTATCACTGATGACTACGATGAAACAAGCGTAGATGTATCTGATATCAAAGCTTATGACGGTGTAACTGGTCAAGATGTAACTCATCTATTCGATATCGTTAATAACAATGGTGTCATCACAGCTACATCTAAAGAAAGCTTAGTGAAAGATCATGTCATTGATAACGAACAAATGCCATTCGGACGTTACTACAAATTTGATATCGTAGGTAAAATCAAAGCTGACGCAGTAGCCGGAAAAGATATTACAAACGTTGCAAACCAATCTGTACAATTCTTTAACCCGGTTAAAGGTGGAAATGAAGTACCACCTCCACCACCATCAGAAAAACGTGTTAACAAAGTGAAACCTGCACCAGCTGATATCGAGCTTAAAGTAACTAAGAAACTTGAAGGTGGCCAACTTAAAGGCGGAGACTTCACATTCGTATTAACTGATTTAGATAATCCTAACCAAGTCGTTCAAGAAGTAACAAACGACGCAAACGGTATTGTGAAATTCTCAACTATGAAATATAAAGAAGTAGGCACTCATTCTTACCTTGTTACTGAAAAATTAGGTACAGATGCAAATGTTGATTACGATGCAATGAACATTGTAGTTAACGTAAATGTAACTAAAGATGAAGCTACAGGTAACTTAAAAGCGGCTGTTAAATACGTAAGCACAGGCGGTAAATCTATAGGAGCTAATGATACTGAGTTTAACAACACTGTTAAACCACCAGTTCCACCAACTCCTGTATTCCAACCTGAAAAATTCGATTTATCAGTAGAAAAATTCGATGTAACAGGTCATAAATTATTAGATGATGACAGCGAATTAGCTAATAAATACGCTGACACTAATAACAACCCATACGCTGACCAATCAAGTAACAATGAACCTGAAAATATTAATACAAAAGCACTTAATCGTGGAGATAAAATCGTATATCAAGTATGGTTAGACACTACTCAATTAACTGCTGCTAATAAAATTAATAAATTAGGTATTACAGATGATTACGATGAATCAAGCGTAGCAGTACAAAGCATTAAAGCTTACGATGGTATTACTGGAAAAGATGTAACATACTTATTCGATATCACTAACGAAAATGGTGTCATCACTGCTACATCTAAAGAAAGCTTAGTGAAAGATCACGTATTAGATAACGAACAAATTCCATTTGGTCGTTACTACAAATTTGACATTGTCGGCGTAATTAAAGGCGATGCCAAAGCTAATAAAGACATCACTAACGTTGCGAACCAATCAGTTCAATTCTACAATCCAGTTAAAGGTGGAAACGAAGTACCACCACCAAAACCATCAGAAAAACGTGTTAACAAAGTGAAACCAGTACCGGCTAACTTTGAATTCAAAGTGACTAAGAAACTTGAAGGTGGTCAACTTAAAGGTGGAGATTACACATTCATCTTAACTGACTTAAATAACCCTGATCACCCAGTTCAATTAGCAACAAACGATGCTAATGGTAAAGTGAACTTCTTACCAATTAAATTTAATAAAGTAGGAACTTACTCTTACCTAATCACTGAAAAAGTGGGAACAGAAGCTAACGTTGATTACGATACAATGTCAATCGTGGCAACTGTGGTAGTGACTGAAAATCCAACAACTGGTGATTTACAAGCAACTGTAAATTACATCAGTACAGGTGGTAAAGCAGTCGGATTAAATGATACTGAGTTTAACAATAAAGTTAAACCACCAGTACCACCAAAACCAGGTAAACCACCGGTTCATCCACCACATCATCCGCCTAAAACACCGGAGAAACCACCAGTGACTCCGCCAGGCAACCCACCAGAAAAACCAGGTGTACCACCGACACATCACGTGCCACCAACACCTGAACAACCTAATAAACCTAAACATCTTCCTAAAACTGGTAGCGAAGAAACTAACACTAACGCACCATTATTAGCTACAATGTTTGCAGGTTTAGGTAGCATCTTATTATTCGGTAGAAGAAGAAAAAAAGAAGATAAATAATCTCCTTTAACTACCAAAGACCTAAGAAGACTTTGCTCTTCTTAGGTCTTTTTTATTCATTATTATAAAAAAATGATACAAGAATCACTCTCATTCTTGTATCACTTTCCAAATGCTTTCAATACGATTTTTAACATTCTTTCGATATAATCTTCATCTAATACATTAGGTTTAATCAAAATATTAAAATAGATAGGTGAGAAAATTAAATCAATAAACATATCTTGATCCGCTTCATCAATATGTCTAGCCACAATAGCCTTTAAACTCTTACGATTACTTTCAAAGTAACCTTTCATAAATAGTTCTCGTGCTTCACTTTGTTGATTACTAATCAATATTTCAATTACCGCACGTCCTAAGTTTGTTTTATAAACTTCCATAATTCTTATTAAGAATTCATACAAATCACTATATAAATCTTCATATTCATGTTCAAAAATTTGAGTTCGACTGACAAACATATCTACAATAATTGATGCTTTATCTTTCCAACGGCGATATATTGTAGCTTTAGAGATACCTGTGTTCTCTGCAAGTTCATCAATTGTAATCTCTCTAAAATGTGTATCTTCTAATAATTTATCTATCTCGTTAAATATTTTATGATTGATTGTCGGATCTTTCGGTCTTCCAGCCATGTTTTCCCCTTCTTAAATGCGCAATAAATTCTACTAGTTCAAATATGATTACCGCACTAACAAACCATACGATAAATCCTACTACAATGCTTAATAACCATTGATTAGTATAGTATAGCATCGCCCAAGTTGCTAAGATACTAAATAATACGCCAGTCATTCCAAAAACAGCGCCTCTACTCACGTGTTTCGCAATGACATCGCCATGTTGCATGCCTGTAATAAATAGTGAAACTAAAAAGACTGCAGGTAAAGTAGCAAATACCCCACCTAGTTCTTTCCAAGGTAAAAGAACTGAAATAATGTAACTTAACGTGACAGCCATGCCACCTACAAGAAATTTAATAAATGCTAATTTCATTGAAAATGCCTCCAACTATTACGAAATATGTCTAACTGCAAAAATAGAAAGTGAAATAACGACCCAGCAAATTAATGCGAAAATCGTACCTCGTTTATAATCTCTTTTACTAATATAGAGAGAAGTTAAAAAGACAGTAATAATACATGAAATGATGCCGATAACCGCACCAGCACTTAAATGAATAGACATTTGAACAAGCTTATCGCCACGATGGTCTATTGCTAAGGCGATTACAGCTGCGAGGTAGACTGCGGGCATAGTTGCGATAATACCACCCATTTTACCGCCAACTTTTTCAGCCATAATAGAGGCAAAGGCGACGGCTAGTCCGCCAATGACAAAATGAAGTATAGCACTTGAAATTGATATCCCGAACACTTTGAAACCCTTCTTCATTAATTATTAAACGAAACGTTTCGTTTAATAATATTGTAAGACTAAACAACTCAGTTGTAAATATCGAATAAAATATCACTAATTTTCAAATTATTTCGCCCGCCCTCACGCATCATGCAATATTCCTCTTTTCCTCATAACACACAAAAATCCTCCTTTCACTATCAGCTAAATTTAGCCTCTCGTGAAAGGAGGATATTTCTACTTTTTATATATTTTAATTTTAATTTCGTAATAATCATCATGGTCTTTATCGCGTTGTTCTACGCGTATGCCTGACGATTCGATAGCCTGTATACTTTTTCCGACTTCATCTCGGGCTTGTGTTAAATCTTTCTCAAATTGGAAGTTTTGAGCTTTAACTTTTTCAGGTCCGACTTTTTGTTTTACGCGGGCTTCTGTTTGTTTAACGTTTAATTTTTGGTTTATCACTTGTTCAATTAGCTTTTCTTGTTCTTCATGTTCAAGAGATAGAACCGCACGAGCATGACGCTCTGAAATCTTACCTTCTCGTAAACGCGTAATTACTTTTGGCGCTAATTTAAGTAATCTCAATTTATTCGCAATAAAGCTTTGGCTTTTACCTAAACTTTTCGCAAGTTCACTTTGTGTTGTTTCGCCAATCTCAAGTAATTTTTTATAAGCTTCCGCTTCTTCTACCGCAGACAAGTTTTCACGCTGAATATTCTCAATCAACGCTACCACTGCTGTTTCTTCGTCATTCATATGGCGAATAATGACGTCTGCTTGAGCTTTATGCAACGATTGTAATGCTCTAAAACGTCGTTCTCCAGCTATAATTTCGTACATGCCTTCTTCGATAGGACGTACGACAATCGGCTGTAATAGCCCGTGTTCATCAATCGATTCTGCCAATTCCTCAATCTTGCTCGCATCAAACACTTGTCTAGGTTGATAGCGATTGGGAACGATACGCTCTATTTGAATGGATTCAACACTTGAATTACGGTCTTCTTCAATGTAGCCAACGATGTCCTCTTTATTTTTTAAACCAAATAATTTTGAAAAAGGTTTTTTCATTATCCATTCACTCCTCTTAAAATTAATTTTATCATGTCTTTATGATTAATTTTCTAATAAAGGAGATTTATTAGGCGTACCGGGCTTTCTAGGATACTTCTTAGACGTTTGACGACGTTTATCAATAATAATCATCTGTCTTTCGCCAGCATCTTCAGGTAAGTCGAATGTATAAGAATCACTGAAGACACCACCTAAAATACCAATCCCATAATGCGCTTCTTCTAACTCTTCTTCTCCTTTTGAAGACTTCAATGCGATGAAGTGTCCTCCTTTTTTAACAAGAGGTAAACATAACTCACTTAAAACAGTTAATCTTGCTACGGCACGTGCTGTTACAACATCATAAGTTTCTC
Organism: Staphylococcus petrasii; assembly: GCF_002902565.1. GTDB lineage: Bacteria > Bacillota > Bacilli > Staphylococcales > Staphylococcaceae > Staphylococcus > Staphylococcus petrasii. Next base: position 11,878 of record NZ_PPRC01000007.1, read on the forward strand.
GATTAGCGCCTTTACCAAATAATTCGGCGCGATCGTGAACAAAGCTTACTTCTGTTAAACCAAGTTCAGCAGCTAAATGATTTAAGAATTGAATACGTTTATTTAAAGAATCGACAATCGTTACTTTTAACTCTGGATAAACAATTTTCAATGGAATACTTGGGAAACCAGCACCTGCCCCTACATCACAGATGGCAAGTGGTTGGTTAAAGTCATAATAAAAGCCTGGTGTAATAGAATCATAGAAATGTTTCAAATAAACTTCATGTTCATCCGTAATACTTGTTAAATTCATCTTTTCATTCCATTCAACAAGCAATTTATAGTACGTTTCAAATTGTTTTTTTTGTTTATCTGATAATTCAATTCCATGTTCACTTAATTCTTTAGTTAGCCATTCTACGCCACTCATTAACTTTTCACCCTTTGCAATTTACCTTGTTCTAAATAAACAAGTAAGATTGAGATATCTGCTGGATTTACGCCTGAAATACGTGATGCTTGCGCAATATTCAATGGTTTAACTTCAGCTAATTTTTCACGAGCTTCAGTCGCTAAACTATCCACTTTACTATAATCTAAGTCTTCTGGAATTTTCTTCTCTTCCATACGTTTTACTTTTTCAACTTGTTGTAATGATTTATTGATATAACCTTCATATTTCGTTTGAATTTCGACTTGTTCTTCAACCGCTTCAGGTAATTTGTGGTCTTCTTCTAAGATTTCTAAGATTGTATCATAACTCATTTCAGGACGACGTAATAAATCAATAGCTAAGATACCGTCTTTAAGACGTGAACCACCTTTTGCTTCAATAACAGATTGAGTATGCTCATTAGGTTTAATACGAATATTTGTTAAACGTTCAATTTCGTCTTCAATTTGTTGACGTTTTTCGTTAAAGCGTGCATAACGTTCTTCTGAAATCATACCTAATTCATGGCCTAGATCAGTTAAACGTAAGTCTGCATTGTCATGACGAAGTAATAAACGATATTCGGCACGAGACGTTAATAGACGATAAGGTTCGTTCGTACCTTTTGTCACTAAGTCGTCGATTAACACGCCGATATAAGCGTCTGAACGGCTTAAGATTTTTTCGCCTGTACCTAAAACTTTACCTGCAGCGTTAATACCAGCCATGATACCTTGACCTGCCGCTTCTTCGTATCCTGACGTACCATTAATTTGACCCGCAGTGTATAAGTTTTTAATCATTTTAGTTTCTAATGTTGGCCATAATTGAGTTGGCACGATTGCGTCATATTCAATGGCATAACCTGCACGCATCATGTCGGCCTTTTCAAGACCAGGAATCGTTGCTAACATTTCGCGTTGCACGTGTTCCGGAAGACTCGTTGATAAACCTTGCACGTACACTTCGTTCGTATTGCGACCTTCAGGCTCTAGGAAAAGTTGGTGTCTAGGTTTATCGTTGAAACGGACAAATTTATCCTCAATTGATGGACAGTAACGTGGGCCAGTACCTTTAATCATTCCTGAATACATAGCTGATAAATGTAAATTATCGTCGATTACTTTATGCGTTTTATCATTTGTATACGTTAACCAACATGGAAGTTGATCTAAAATATATTCAGTTGTTTCAAAGCTGAACGCGCGTCCTACATCGTCACCAGGTTGGATTTCTGTCTTAGAGTAATCAATTGTTTTAGAATTCACGCGTGGTGGTGTACCCGTTTTAAAACGAACGACTTCAAAGCCAAGTTCTCTTAAATTATCGGCTAAAGTAATTGAAGGAAGTTGATGGTTCGGGCCACTTGAATACTTCATGTTACCTAAGATAATCTCACCACGTAAGAATGTACCTGTAGTAATGACAACCGCTTTCGAACGATATTCTGTTCCAATATTTGTGCGTACACCTTTAACTTCGTCATCTTCAATAATTAATTCGTCTACCATACCTTGCATGATGTCTAAATTCTCTTCATCTTCAATCACGCGTTTCATTTCTTGTTGGTATAAGACTTTATCCGCTTGTGCTCTTAACGCACGTACTGCTGGACCTTTCCCTGTATTTAACATACGCATTTGAATGTGTGTTTTATCAATCGCTTTCGCCATTTGGCCACCTAATGCGTCAATTTCACGTACTACAATACCTTTAGCTGGTCCCCCTACTGATGGGTTACATGGCATAAAAGCGATATTATCTAAGTTAATTGTTAACATTAATGTTTTAGCGCCACGTCTTGCTGAAGCTAAGCCTGCTTCAATACCAGCATGACCCGCTCCAATGACGATTACATCATATTCTTGAACCACTTTATTGACCTCCTTCATATATTCCTACTTTTTTTATTTATGAAAATTAAGACACCCTACCGTCTCATTTTTTAATATTTATTACTAACTACTTACCTAAACAGAATTGACTAAATAATTGATCGATTAATTCATCACTTGCAGATTCACCAATAATTTCACCAAGTAATTCCCAAGTACGTGTTAAATCGATTTGAACCATATCCATTGGAATACCTGATTCCGCAGCATCAATGGCATCTTGAATCGCATGTCTTGCTTGTTTTAATAACGAAATGTGTCTTGAATTAGAAACGTATGTCATATCTTGGTTTTGAACTTCGCCACCAAAGAATAAATCTCTAATTTGAATTTCTAATTCATCGATACCTTCTTGTTTTAACATAGACGTTTGAATAAGAGGCGTATCTCCAATCATTTCTTTAACTTCTGCGATATCTAATTTTTGTTCTAAATCAGTTTTATTAATAATAACAATCGCGTCTTCATTTTTAATGACTTCATACAATGTACGATCTTCTTGTGTTAATGGTTCATTATTATTAAGCACGAAAAGGATTAAGTCTGCTTCACTTAATGCTTTACGAGAACGTTCTACACCGATTTTCTCTACAATATCTTCAGTGTCACGAATACCTGCTGTATCCACTAATCTTAATGGCACGCCACGGACGTTCACGTATTCTTCTAAAACGTCACGTGTCGTACCTGCGACTTCCGTTACAATGGCTTTATTATCTTGAATAAGGTTATTTAACATTGAAGATTTACCTACGTTTGGTTTACCTACAATAACTGTTGAAAGACCTTCTCTCATGATTTTACCTTGCGTACCAGTTTCTAATAGAAGGTTAATTTCATTTTTTATTTTCTTAGACTGTTCTAATAAGAATTCCGTCGTCGCATCTTCAACATCGTCATATTCTGGATAATCGATATTCACTTCTACTTGTGCGAGAATTTCTAAAATAGATTGACGTTGGCGTTTAATTAAATCACTTAAACGACCTTCAATTTGGTTCATTGCCACTTTAGAAGCGCGATCTGTTTTAGAACGAATGAAATCCATTACCGCTTCAGCTTGAGATAAATCAATACGTCCATTAAGGAAAGCACGCTTTGTATATTCACCTGGCTCTGCCATTCGAGCGCCATGCGTCATTGTTAGTTCTAAAATACGATTAATTGTTAAAATACCACCGTGACAGTTGATTTCAATTATATCTTCACGTGTAAATGTTCTTGGCGCACGTAACACAGAAATCATTACTTCTTCGACCACTTCATCCGTTTCAGGGTCTACAATATGACCGTAGTTAATCGTATGTGAATCTACGTCTTCTAATTTTTTCTTTCCTTTATATAGCTTATCTCCAATTTCTACTGCTTGTGGTCCAGATAAACGGACAATACCAATAGCACCTTCACCCATCGGCGTTGAAATACTAGTTATTGTATCAAAATCCATGATTATCCTCGCCTCCTTATCCAAGTAAAATTTCATTATAACATTGTAATTTGTTTCTTTTGAAAATGCGAATATCTTGATTTATCGCAATCAAGTAAGACTTCGGGTTGTCTGAAGTTAGACTGAAGTATGTCTTATATTAGCGATTTACTTTATCTTCTTATTAAATACTTTCGCAATCTTCAATACGTGTTCTAAACTGCCTTGAATTTCTAATGTCGACATATCTTTCGCAGGCTGTCTTGCTATTACGATAATATCGCGAGCAATGAGATCTTGTTTGTGTACTTTAAAATTTTCTCTGATAGCTCTTTTAATTCTATTTCTAGTTACGGCATTCCCTAACTTTTTAGATACGCTAATTCCTAAGCGAAAATGTTCATTATTACTATTATAGGTGTAAACTACGAACTGTCTGTTTGCTACGGATTTACCTTTTTTATAAATAGTTTGGAAATCCGCATTCTTTTTAATACGATACGCCTTCTCCACGTTTACATCACTCGCTTATTCTAATCTGTTCTTTAAATTTACCTATTTATTTAACTATTTACGTTTGAATCGTCACTTTATTCTATTTTAATTACCTTTCAAACGAAAAAAAAGACCACTGAGAAGTCAGTGATCTTATGCTGATAAAACTTTACGGCCTTTACGACGACGACGCGCTAAAACTTTACGGCCATTTTTAGTGCTCATGCGTTTTCTGAAACCATGAACTTTACTATGTTTACGTTTATTTGGTTGATAAGTACGTTTTACCATGCAAAACACCTCCATCTACTTATTATCCAGTTCATTATTAATCTGAATGAACCTGATTATTTTAATAGATAAATTATACTTTCTGATATCAAAATTCTTGATTTAATTAAATTTTATCTAGTCATAATTCAAGCAACTACTACAATATAACAAATTACCATTTATAAAGCAAGCAGCATTTAAAAGCAACCCAACATTTTTTTATTAAAATTTGCTTTTTCTTCATTATTAATATTTATACATTTGTAGTTCCGCCTAAGTAAAGCGATTTTATTCATTTTTAATACACGTTTATAAATTATTTCCCAAAACTGTTATAGTACATTTTCAGCTTCTGAAAAATAACGTTTATTTTTATCCACTTATTCACATATAGTATTGAAAATATTGTGGATAATCAACCCAATATTCACAACTTTATACCAAATTTAACAACATATTCACAGCCGATTGACATCTATTCTAGTTAAAAAGTATAATTGTGTGGATAAGTCGTCTAACTCATTATTTTTACAGGATTTATTTATAGATTTTATATACATAATTAGTGTGAATAAATCATAGCATACCTAAAGTTATCCACCGATTGTTATTAACTTGTGGATAATTATTAACATGCTGTGATTATTTTTATCCACTCATTCTAATTTCTGTGTATAAGTCTTAAATTTATAGAAAGATGGAGTTTATATATGTCAGAACAAGAAATTTGGAAAAAGGTATTAGAGGTTGCTCAAACAGAAATCTCAAAGACTACTTTTAATACGTTTTTAAAAGATACAGAACTCAAAGAAATTCGTGATAATGTTGCATATATTTATGTCATTGATGAATTTTACGCTAATTGGTTAAATTCGAATTACAAAGACGTTATACAAAGCATTATGAAAGATATTATTGGTTATGAAGTTGATCCCAAATTTTTCACTGCTGCACAGTTAGCTGAACTCGATGAAAATAGTCGCAAGGCTTCTAAACCGAAAGAAACTAACACACAAACGATTGAAGAACCTCATGAAGGTACTGATCAATTCGATACTCACAACACGTTTGATACTTTCGTTATTGGACCTGGCAACCGTTTTCCTCATGCTGCAAGCTTAGCTGTCGCTGAAGCACCCGCTCAAGCCTATAATCCTTTATTTATTTACGGGGGCGTTGGTTTAGGTAAAACGCATTTAATGCATGCGATCGGGCACCATGTATTAAGCAATCAACCTAATGCCAAAGTGCTTTATACCTCTAGTGAGAAATTTACTAATGACTTCATTAAATCTATTCGTAACAATGAACCTGAAGCATTCAGAGAGAAATATAGAAATATCGATGTTTTACTGATTGATGACATTCAATTTATTCAGAATAAAGAACAAACACAAGAAGAATTCTTCCATACTTTTAATGAGTTACATCAAAATAAAAAGCAAATTGTTATTTCAAGTGATCGCCCACCTAAAGAAATTGCAAAGCTTGAAGATCGCTTACGTTCACGCTTTGAATGGGGCTTAATCGTTGATATTACGCCACCTGACTATGAAACTCGTATGGCTATTCTTCAAAAGAAAATCGAAGAAGAGAATTTAGAAATCCCGGCTGAAGCATTGAATTATATCGCAAATCAAATTCAATCTAACATCCGTGAATTAGAAGGCGCTTTAACGCGTTTACTTGCTTATTCAAAACTTCAAGGAAGACCTGTCACAACTGAATTAGCAGCAGAAGCGCTTAAAGATATTATTCAAGTACCTAAATCTAAAAAGATTTCAATTCAAGATATTCAAAAAGTTGTGGGACATTACTACAATGTGCGCATTGAAGACTTTAGTGCGAAGAAACGTACGAAATCTATTGCTTATCCACGCCAAATTGCAATGTACTTATCTAGAGAATTGACTGATTTTTCATTACCAAAAATTGGTGAAGAATTTGGTGGCCGTGACCATACGACAGTTATTCACGCTCATGAAAAAATTGCTAATGATATTAAAGCAGATAGCATTTTCAAACAAGAAGTTGAAGATCTTGAGAAGGAAATTCGTAAACAATAAGTTACAACTGTTATATAACAGATTACATTCTATTAAAGTGGGAAATAAAAAAGTGGATTTAGAAGCTAAATTTTTGAGTTAAAAATTGCTTCCGCTGTTTTAAAATGAAAATAGGAATATGTGGATAATGTTTAAAAGTAATACACACCATCAACAGTTTATCCACATGTGTATAACTTTGCCATTTAAGGCTTTTTCTAAGATATCCACTAATCCACAGGCCCTACTACTATTACTATGAATTTAAAACCTATATAATTTATATATAAACGACTGGAAGGAGTTTAAATTAATAATGGAATTCACAATTAGAAGAGATTATTTTATCACTCAATTAAATGACACATTAAAAGCAATCTCACCAAGAACAACTTTACCAATCTTAACAGGTATCAAGATTGACGCTAAAGATAACGAAGTGATTCTTACTGGTTCAGATTCTGAAATCTCTATTGAAATCACTATTCCTAAACAAGTAGATGGTGAAGATATTGTCACTATTGCTGAAACTGGTTCTGTAGTACTTCCTGGTCGTTTCTTTGTAGATATTATCAAAAAATTACCAGGTAAAGACGTTAAATTATCAACAAATGAACAGTTCCAAACACTAATTACATCAGGTCATTCAGAGTTTAACTTAAGTGGTTTAGATCCTGATCAATACCCATTATTACCACAAGTTTCACGTGATGACGCGATTCAATTATCAGTAAAAGTGCTTAAAAACATCATTGCGCAAACAAATTTTGCAGTGTCCACCTCAGAAACACGCCCAGTATTAACTGGTGTGAACTGGCTTATACAAGATAATGAATTAATATGCACTGCGACTGACTCACACCGCTTGGCTGTAAGAAAGTTAAAACTTGAAGATGAGTCTGAAAACAAAAATGTCATTATTCCAGGTAAAGCATTATCTGAATTAAATAAAATTATGAGTGACAGCGCTGAAGACATCGATATCTTCTTTGCATCTAACCAAGTGTTATTCAAAGTAGGTAACGTCAACTTCATTTCTCGTTTATTAGAAGGTCATTATCCTGATACGACACGTTTGTTCCCAGAGAATTACGAAATCAAATTAGGTTTAAACAATGGTGAGTTTTATCACGCAATCGACCGTGCTTCATTACTTGCACGTGAAGGCGGCAATAACGTTATTAAATTAAGTACAGGTAATGAGGTAGTAGAATTATCTTCAACATCACCTGAAATCGGTACTGTAAAAGAAGAAGTAACAGCAACTGATGTTGAAGGCGGTAACTTGAAGATTTCATTCAACTCTCGATACATGATGGACGCTTTAAAAGCAATCGATAATGATGAAGTTGAAGTTGAATTCTTCGGTACAATGAAACCGTTCATCCTTAAACCTAAGAATGATGATTCAGTAACGCAATTGATCTTACCAATCAGAACATATTAGAAATTATAAGAGCAGGACAGTGAAATCTTTTCATAAATTAGATTTCCGTCCTGTTTTTTATTTGTTTTTGAAAATTCATTTTAAGCCCTCTCAGCCATTCACTGTGGCTAAAGAGTTAATGACTTGTGGATAAATATTGTTTTTCTCATTTTTAAGCTAAAATAGGCCTTAAAATTAAAAATTGGACATGGGCAAATCCTCAACGTATGAAATTAGCATTTTCAAAAAGCAAAAAAGCCGCTTCAAACCCCTTAAATTCTAGCTAAAACTCTATCAAAATCGGCTTATAAAAAACTTCTACTAAAGTAAGCGGTTTCACATTCCATTTTAAATGAAATTTAATCCTAAAAAAGGTATAATATATTAATGACACATAAAGAAACGGAGTGATTATTTTGGTTCAAGAAGTCGTAGTTGATGGCGACATCACGTTAGGTCAATTTCTTAAAACAGAAGGCATCATAGAGTCTGGTGGACAAGCAAAATGGTTCTTACAAGATTATGAAGTTTTAATTAACGGTGAACGTGAAACACGTCGCGGTAAAAAACTAGCTGACCAAGATCGAATTGATTTCCCTGATATTCCTGAAATTGATTCTGTAATCATTATTCATCAAGGTGAACAATGAAGCTTAAAACACTCCAATTAGAAAATTATCGTAACTATGAAGAGGTTACGTTAAATTGTTATCCTGAAGTGAATATTCTTATTGGTGAAAATGCCCAAGGGAAGACAAATTTACTTGAATCAATTTATACGCTAGCTTTGGCAAAAAGTCATCGTACTTCTAATGATAAGGAGCTCATACGGTTTAATGCTGATTATGCTAAAATAGAGGGTGAGCTAAGTTATAGACACGGAACAATGCCACTGACAATGTTTATAACTAAAAAAGGTAAACAAGTTAAAGTGAACCACTTAGAGCAAAGTCGTCTAACACAGTATGTTGGACATCTTAATGTGGTTCTTTTTGCGCCTGAAGATTTAAATATTGTTAAAGGTTCTCCTCAAATACGTCGTCGTTTTATAGATATGGAATTAGGTCAAATATCTGCCGTTTATTTAAACGATTTAGCTCAATATCAACGTATTCTTAAGCAAAAGAATAACTATTTGAAGCAGTTACAACTTGGTCAGAAGACGGACACAACCATGTTGGAAGTGTTAAATCAACAATTTGCGCAATACGCCCTTAATGTGACGTTAAGACGTGACCATTTTATAAAAGAGCTAGAATCTTTAGCTAAACCAATTCATTCAGGTATCACAAATGAGCGTGAAACATTGTCATTAAAGTATTTACCAAGTATTAAGTTAAGTGATACAGAGAAGGATGAAAATGCACTGTTAGACGAAGTGCTGACTTTGTTAAATGACAATATTAAACGCGAAATGGAGCGCGGTGTGTGTTTATACGGCCCACATAGAGATGACTTAGGGTTTAACGTGAACGGTATGGATGCTCAGACGTATGGCTCACAAGGGCAGCAACGTACGACTGCTTTATCTATCAAGTTAGCAGAAATAGAATTAATGAATATTGAAGTAGGAGAATATCCCATCTTGTTATTAGATGACGTACTAAGTGAGTTAGACGATTCTCGTCAAACCCATTTATTAAGTACGATTCAACATAAAGTTCAAACGTTTGTAACCACGACGTCAGTAGAGGGCATCGATCATGAAATTATGAATAATGCGAAACTCTACCGAATCAGTCAAGGTGAAATTATTAAGTAATAGAAAGTGATGGTGAATACATTGTCAGATGTAAACAACACAGATAATTATGGTGCTGGACAGATACAGGTATTAGAAGGACTAGAAGCGGTTCGTAAAAGACCTGGTATGTATATTGGTTCAACTTCAGAAAGAGGCTTACACCATTTAGTATGGGAAATCGTGGATAACAGTATCGACGAAGCACTTGCTGGTTATGCCAATGAAATTGAAGTCATTATTGAAAAAGATAACTGGATTAAAGTAACTGACAATGGCCGTGGTATTCCTGTTGATATCCAAGAGAAAATGGGACGCCCAGCAGTAGAAGTTATCTTAACTGTATTACATGCCGGTGGTAAATTCGGCGGTGGCGGATACAAAGTTTCTGGTGGTCTTCACGGCGTAGGGTCATCTGTTGTAAACGCCTTATCTGAGCAGTTAGAAGTATACGTTCATCGTAACGATACAATTTATCATCAAGCTTATAAACGCGGCGTACCTCAATTTGATCTTAAAGAAGTTGGCTCAACAGATAAAACAGGTACAGTGATTCGCTTTAAAGCCGATGCAGAAATCTTTACTGAAACAACAATTTATAATTACGATACACTTCAAAAACGTATCAGAGAGTTGGCCTTCTTAAATAAAGGTATTTCAATCACTTTAAGAGACGAACGTGAGGAAGAAGAACAACGTGAAGATACATATCACTATGAAGGTGGTATTAAATCATACGTTGAATTATTAAACGAGAATAAAGAGCCTATCCACGATGAGCCAATTTATATTCACCAAACTAAAGACGACGTAGAAATTGAAATTGCAATGCAATATAACAGTGGCTATGCAACGAATTTATTATCTTATGCCAATAACATTCATACGTATGAAGGCGGAACACACGAAGATGGTTTCAAACGTGCGTTAACACGTGTGCTGAATAGTTATGGTACGCAAAGTAAAATCATTAAAGATGATAAAGAACGTTTATCTGGTGAAGATACACGTGAAGGTTTGACTGCGGTTGTTTCAATTAAACACGGCGATCCTCAATTCGAAGGACAAACTAAAACGAAATTAGGTAACTCTGAAGTGCGTCAAATTGTGGATAAATTGTTCGCAGAGCACTTTGAAAGATTCTTATATGAACATCCTAATGTGGCTAGAACGATTGTTGAAAAGGGTATTATGGCATCACGCGCACGTGTAGCTGCTAAAAAAGCACGTGAAGTGACACGTCGTAAATCTGCCTTAGAAATCTCAAGCTTACCAGGTAAACTTGCAGACTGTTCTAGTAAAAATCCGGAAGAAAGTGAAATCTTCTTAGTAGAGGGTGACTCTGCCGGGGGGTCTACAAAAGAAGGTCGTGACTCTAAAACACAAGCAATTTTACCGTTAAGAGGTAAAATCTTAAATGTGGAGAAAGCACGTTTAGACCGTATCTTAAATAACAACGAAATTCGTCAAATGATTACAGCATTTGGTACGGGTATTGGTGGCGAATTCGATATTTCTAAAGCACGTTATCATAAGATTGTTATCATGACAGATGCCGATGTCGATGGTGCACATATCAGAACGCTATTATTAACATTCTTTTATCGCTTTATGCGCCCACTTATCGAAGCGGGATATGTTTATATCGCACAACCACCATTGTATAAATTGACACAAGGTAAACAAAAATACTATGTGTTTAACGACCGTGAATTAGACAAATTGAAATCAGAACTTAACCCTACACCTAAATGGCAAATTTCTCGTTATAAAGGTTTAGGAGAAATGAATGCGGATCAATTATGGGAAACAACAATGAATCCTGAAAACCGCATGATGTTACAAGTAAAACTTGAAGATGCTTTAGATGCCGACCAAACATTTGAAATGTTAATGGGCGACGTTGTTGAGAATCGAAGACAATTTATTGAAGAAAATGCAGTATACGCAAACTTAGATTTCTAATTGATTGCCTATTTGCATAAGTTATAGCACAGGCTGTTAAACAATCGTATGTCTTAACAGTCTGACTATTCATTTTTAAGTGATGATAGAAGGAGGATATCTTGATGGCTGACTTACCTCAATCAAGAATTAATGAACGAAATATAACCAGCGAAATGCGTGAATCATTCTTAGACTATGCAATGAGCGTTATCGTTTCACGTGCTTTACCTGATGTGCGTGATGGTTTAAAACCTGTACACCGTCGTATTTTATATGGTTTAAATGAACAAGGAATGACTCCTGATAAACCTTATAAGAAATCAGCTCGTATCGTTGGGGACGTAATGGGTAAATATCACCCTCACGGTGACTCTTCAATTTATGATGCCATGGTCCGAATGGCACAAACGTTTAGCTATCGTTATCCACTTGTAGATGGTCAAGGTAACTTTGGTTCAATGGACGGCGATGGTGCTGCGGCTATGCGTTATACAGAAGCCAAGATGACAAAGATTACATTGGAACTGTTACGCGACATCAATAAAGATACAATTGACTTTTTAGATAACTATGATGGTACTGAAAGAGAGCCGGAAGTCTTACCTTCTCGTTTCCCTAACCTTTTAGTAAACGGTGCTTCAGGTATTGCGGTAGGTATGGCTACTAATATTCCTCCTCATAATTTAACTGAAGTCATTGATGGTGTACTACATTTAAGTAAGAACCCAGACGTTACAATCGCAGAACTTATGGAAGATATCCAAGGCCCTGACTTCCCTACAGCAGGCTTAATTTTAGGGAAAAGTGGTATCCGACGCGCATACGAAACAGGACGTGGTTCAGTTCAAATGCGCGCACGTGCAGAAATCGAAGAACGTGGTGGCGGACGTCAACGTATCGTAGTCACTGAAATTCCATATCAAGTGAATAAAGCGCGTATGATTGAAAAAATTGCAGAACTTGTACGTGATAAAAAAATCGAAGGTATTACAGACTTACGTGATGAAACAAGTTTACGTACAGGCGTGAGAGTTGTAATCGATGTGCGTAAAGACGCTAATGCGAATGTGATTCTTAATAATTTATATAAACAAACGCCATTACAAACATCATTCGGTGTGAATATGATTGCCCTTGTACATGGTCGTCCTAAATTAATTAACTTAAAAGAAGCGTTAGTAGAATACCTAGAACATCAAAAAATCGTAGTACGTCGTCGTACTGAATATAACTTGAAGAAAGCGAAAGATCGTGCCCATATCTTAGAAGGTCTACGTATTGCGTTAGACCATATCGATCAAATCATTTCTATCATTCGTGAATCTGATACAGATAAAATCGCCATGGAAACGTTACAAGAACGCTTCGAACTTTCTGAACGCCAAGCACAAGCTATTCTTGATATGCGTTTAAGACGTTTAACAGGTTTAGAACGCGACAAGATTGAATCAGAATATAATGAGTTATTAAATTACATTGCAGAATTAGAAGAGATTCTAGCAGACGAAGAAGCATTACTTCAATTAGTCCGTGATGAATTAACTGAAATTAAAGAGCGTTTCGGCGATGAACGTCGTACAGAAATTCAATTAGGTGGCTTAGACGATTTAGAAGATGAAGACTTAATTCCAGAAGAACAAATCGTTATTACATTAAGTCATAATAACTATATTAAACGTCTACCTGTTTCAACGTACCGTTCTCAAAACAGAGGCGGACGTGGCGTGCAAGGTATGAACACGCTTGAAGAAGACTTTGTCAGCCAATTAGTAACGCTAAGCACGCATGACCACGTATTATTCTTCACGAATAAAGGTCGTGTTTATAAACTTAAAGGTTATGAAGTGCCAGAGCTTTCTCGTCAATCTAAAGGTATTCCAGTTATCAATGCGATTGAACTTGAGAATGACGAAACAATTAGTACAATGATTGCCGTAAGAGACCTTGAAGACGAGAATAGTTACTTAGTATTTGCGACTAAGAAAGGTATTGTAAAACGTTCAGCGTTAAGCAACTTCTCACATATCAATAAGAACGGTAAGATTGCGATTGGTTTCAAAGAAGATGACGAACTGATTGCGGTACGCTTAACAGATGGCGATCAAGATATCTTAATCGGTACATCTCACGCATCACTTATCCGCTTCTCTGAGAATAGTTTACGTCCATTAGGTCGTACAGCTGCAGGTGTAAGAGGTATTTCATTACGTGAAGATGACGTTGTAGTTGGTTTAGACGTCGCGCACGCAGACAGTGAAGATGAAGTTTTAGTTGTTACTGAAAATGGTTATGGTAAACGTACGCCAGTAAATGAATATCGTTTATCTAATCGTGGTGGTAAAGGTGTTAAAACGGCTACTATCACAGAGCGTAACGGTAATATCGTATGTATCACTACAGTCACTGGCGATGAAGATTTAATGATGGTTACAAATGGTGGTGTCATTATTCGCTTACAAGTAGATGATATTTCACAAACTGGTCGTTCAACACAAGGTGTGCGTCTAATGAAATTAGGCGAGGATCAATCTGTTTCTACGGTAGCTAAGGTTCAAGATAAAACAGAAGATGAAGATTCAACAGAAGCGGCTCAAGTAGAAGAAGGTACATCTAATGCGGAAAGTACTGAAAGTCCAAGTGAACATGTTGTAGATGATGCTACGCCAGGTAATGCGCTTCATACTGAAACAACGGAAGATGATAGTAATGAACGCGTTGAATTAAGACAAGACTTTATGGATCGTGTGAATGAAGATATTGAAAATGCTTCAGAAAACGATAGCGATAACGAATAATAAAGCAGAAATAAGACTACCCTCTCGTGAAGGTAGTCTTATTTTTATATAGATATGCTTTAAAATTACTTATTTTAAAAGTCGTTCTAAGATAGAGAATTACTCACTTAAGTTGCTACGCGTTTCTGTGGTGCCGTCTCTAAAGCAGCTCTTAGATGGATGCCACTCATTTTGTTGCGACGCTTTCTTGCGGGAAAGGCTCAAGCCTGTAGTCTTGAGGCTCTTTCTTTTCCGCCAAGAGTCGCGCAACACCATTCATTATCCATCTTTAGAGCTACTTACCTAAGTGCTATTGCACTTAGGTTCATTAACGGCACTGCTCCCCTAGAAGTCTACGCAACTACGTTTCGTTATCTATCTTAGAACGCCTTACACAAGTGTGTAAGCACTTAAGTTCCTTCCCCAGCTTGCTTTGTTTGTAGACTTTCTATGCGAAAGTCTTTGTGCTGGGGCCCCGCGCGCAACACCATTCATTATTCATCTTAGAATTTCTTGCCTAAGTGTGGGAATATACAAATTTACTATTTCTAGCTCTATATAAAGCAAACGCTCTGATTTTCTTACAATGGGAATATCAGAGCGTTTTTATTTAAATATTATTTTTCTAATTCTTTCATGACGTATGGGATTTCACTGATTAAACGTGAAGGTGGTACGACGTACATTTTTTCTGAGAGCTTTTCGCCAATGTAACTGTGTGTATAAGTTGCACTTGTTACTGCGTCTTTTAAGCTATCGAATTGACCTACGAAGCTTGTGATCATACCAGCAAGTGTGTCCCCCATACCGCCTGTTGCCATAGCTGGTGTGCCAATCGCAAGTTTATAATCATCATCTTTAAAGTAGATTTCTGTACCGTGTTTTTTCAAGACGACTGTAGCGCCTAGTTTATCTACGGCTTCTCTATTACGTTCATAAGTTTGTTCTTCAATAGGAATACCGCTTAAACGTTCCCATTCTTTTTGATGTGGCGTAAAGATAACGCGACATGTTGGAAGATCTGGTTTCAATTTACTAAATATTGTAATCGCATCACCATCAACAATTAAGTTTTGGTGAGGTTGAATATTTTGAAGTAAGAATGTAATGGCATTATTTCCTTTGAAGTCTACGCCAAGTCCTGGACCTATTAAGATACTGTCTGTGTTTTCAATGAGCTTTGTTAACATTTTAGTATCATTAATATCTGTTACCATTGCTTCTGGGCAACGTGAATGAATAGCTGCGTGGTTATTTGGATGTGTAGCGACTGTAATTAAACCACTGCCACTAAATACACAAGCACGAGCAGCTAACATAATAGCGCCACCTAAGTTCGCACTACCACCGATTAACAAGATTTTACCGTAATCGCCTTTATGTGTTTCATCTTTACGTTTTGGAATATTAACAGTAGTTAATGTTTCCATGAACAAAACCCTCCCTATCTATGAGGTCAGGACAAAGTATACATTCTTAACGTCCAGTCCTCTGTAATCACCTATATTTTCAAAGTCTGAACTTAAATTCGTAGCGAAAGGTCAGACATTTATGAGCTTTAAATACAATAGAAAATACTATACCTGCTAGTCACTTTCGTCAACACTATTCTGAGAAATATTTGAAAGTCTCAATTGTTGGAAAATGATAGCGTTTACCTAATTAGAAAATTTAACATTAGCAATTGCTTGAAAATTCTAAAAGACTTTGCTATATTAAAAATAACTTAATAAGTTATTGTTCGTAGGCCAAGTAACATAATGCGTTAATTTCAGAGAGCTTGTGTTGAGTGTGAACAAGTAATTAATGATTATGCGAATCTACCTACAGTTGTGAGCAATCGGTAATAACCGTTATTTTAGTAAAGTGCAATTTAGTACATTACCTATGTGTTAAATTGTTAAATAGGGTGGCAACGCGTAGACCACGTCCCTTGTGAGGGATGTGGTCTTTTTTTATTTATTTATTTAAAAGTAGCGACCATTCTTAATAAATTTTTTCAAAAATGGGAAGGATGAATGTTAAATGTTAGATATTAGACAATTTAGAGATGAAACTGACAAAGTTAAGAGCAAAATTGAATTACGCGGAGACGATCCTAAAGTCGTTGACGAAGTATTAGAATTAGATAATCAACGTCGTGAATTAATCGGTAAAACTGAAGAAATGAAAGCACGTCGTAACAAAGTAAGTGATGAAATCGCTGAAAAGAAACGTAATAAAGAAAATGCTGACGACGTTATTAAAGAAATGCGTGAACTTGGTGATGAAATCAAAAATAATGACGCTAAATTAAATGAAATTGATAACAAAATTAGAAACATCTTAATTCGCATCCCTAACTTAATTGCTGACGATGTGCCACAAGGTGATTCTGATGAAGATAACGTAGAAATTAAAAAATGGGGTACACCTCGTGAGTTTGATTTCGAACCTAAAGCACACTGGGACTTAGTTGAAGAATTAAAAATGGCTGACTTCGAACGTGCTGCTAAAATCTCAGGTTCTCGTTTCGTTTACTTAACTAGAGACGGTGCATTATTAGAACGTGCATTAATGAACTACATGCTTACTAAACATACAACTGAGCACGGTTACACTGAAATGATGACACCTCAATTAGTTAATGCAGACACTATGTTTGGTACAGGTCAATTACCTAAATTCGAAGAAGACTTATTCAAAGTTGAAAAAGAAGGATTATATACAATCCCAACTGCAGAAGTTCCATTAACAAACTTCTACAGAGACGAAATTATCCAACCAGGCGTTTTACCTGAAAGATTCACTGCTCAAACTGCATGTTTCCGTAGTGAAGCGGGTTCAGCTGGTAGAGATACAAGAGGTTTAATCCGTTTACACCAATTCGACAAAGTTGAAATGGTTCGTTTCGAACGACCTGAAAATTCTTGGGATTCTTTAGAAGATATGACTCAAAATGCTGAATCAATCTTAGAAGAATTAGGTTTACCATATCGTCGTGTTATCTTATGTACTGGAGATATCGGTTTCAGTGCAAGTAAAACATACGACTTAGAAGTTTGGTTACCAAGTTACAACGACTACAAAGAAATTAGCTCTTGCTCAAACTGTACTGATTTCCAAGCGCGTCGTGCAAATATCCGCTTCAAACGTGACGCTTCTGCTAAACCAGAATTAGCGCACACATTAAATGGTAGTGGTCTTGCGGTAGGTCGTACATTCGCAGCTATCGTTGAGAACTATCAAAACGAAGACGGTTCAATTACAATCCCAGAAGCATTAGTACCTTACATGGGTGGTAAAACTGAAATCCGTCCAGTAAACGACTAATCTAAAATTTAAATATTAGTTATTAATGACGATGAGGAGTTTTATACTCCTCATCTTTTTTACGTCTATAAACCACTTTTTCTTGCTAAAGTAGCGCAGTAAAATCCGCTAAATAAGACTATCTAACTAGAGGTAACTCTACCTTAATTCAATAAAATTCTGACATTTTAAAATCTTATTATATCAACGTTTTAACACGTCTTTCAGTCTAACTTCACACAAACTTCCGTCTAAGACTATTGCTACTATTTAGAGCGTGTATTAGACTAAGTTTAATTACTTATATATTCATTTTTTCTTTAATACAAAATTTAATCAAAGGGGGTACTTAAATGACGTCACATGTGACATTTAAACAAGGGGTCAAAGAATGTATTCCTACGTTATTAGGATATATCGGAATTGGATTGTCATTTGGAATCGTGGCGGCTTCCCAACATTTTAGTGTTTTAGAAATTCTGTTGTTATGCTTACTCGTTTACGCAGGTGCAGCACAATTTATCATTTGCGCACTTGTGATTACAGGCACACCTATGTCGGCAATTGTCTTGACGACATTAATTGTAAATTCACGTTTCTTTCTCTTATCAATGACACTCGCACCAAATTATAAAGATTACGGCTTCTGGAATCGTTTAGCTATGTCTTCTATTCTGACTGACGAAACATTTGGTGTAGCTATTACACCTCACTTAAAAGGGGAGAAGATTAACGATCGCTGGTTACACGGTCTTAATCTCACAGCCTATGCGTTTTGGGCACTTGCAAGCGTAGCAGGCGCCGTATTCGGTAAATACATTTCTAACCCAGAGATGTTTGGGCTAGACTTCGCCATCACGGCCATGTTCATTTTCCTGGCAATGGCACAATTTGAAACTATAAGAAGCTCAAAGATTAAAATATATCTCGTATTAATCGCATGCGTCGTTGTGATGATGCTCATCTTAAGTTGGTTCATGCCATCTTACGTCGCTATTCTTATCGCATCAATATTTGCAGCAACATTAGGGGTGGTGATGGACCGATGACAACATCTTGGCATATGTTTATCCTAATCGTTTTATGTGGACTCGTAACCGTGATTATTCGAATCCTACCATTCATTATGATTTCAAGAATACAACTCTCAGAAACCGTCATTAAATGGTTATCATTCATCCCAATCACATTATTCACAGCACTCATCCTAGACGGCATCATCGTGCAACAAGAAGGCGTTCAAGGTTACACACTGAACATTCCATATATCATCGTAACCATCCCAACCGTCATCATCGCACTCGTCACACGCAGCCTGACAGTAACCATACTCGTAGGCATCGCACTCATTGCCGGTATACGTTTCTTCTTTTAAAAGGCACCACCAAACAGCTGACGATTGAAGTTATACCGACAATCAGATAAAATAAATTCAAACTAAAGTTAACGTGTAAATAAATAAAATAACATGAAACCTTATTATGAGAAGCAGAGGGACTTGGCCCAAAGAAGCTTCAGCAACCGGCAACTTCAAGTACGGTGCTAAAACCAACGAGAGACTACTCGAATGATAAGTATTAAAGCACAATCGCTTCTTACTTCTTATATCAAGAGTAGGAAGCGATTTTTTATTTTAAAGGAGGTAATCGCATGACAAATTATACCGTAGATACATTGAACCTAGGATCCTTTACGACAGAATCAGGAGAGACTATTGAGAATTTGCAGTTACGATACGAACATGTAGGCTATTCAGGCCAGCCACTTGTCGTAGTTTGTCATGCCCTTACAGGTAATCATTTAACTTATGGCACAGATGAACAGCCAGGCTGGTGGCGTGAAATCATTGATGGTGGCTATATGCCTATCTATGATTACCAATTTCTTACATTTAACGTCATTGGTAGCCCGTACGGTTCAAGTTCACCGTTAACGGATCCGCATTTTCCAAAGCAATTAACCTTAAGAGACATTGTTAAAGCCATTGAAAAGGGTATCCAAGCACTCGGCTTCAATAGAATCAACATCTTAATCGGGGGCAGTCTAGGCGGCATGCAGGCGATGGAATTACTTTATAACAATCAATTTCAAGTAGACAAAGCAGTCATCTTAGCTGCGACTGACAAAACATCGTCATACAGTCGTGCCTTTAATGAAATTGCGCGTGAAGCAATTCAATTAGGTGGTAAAGAAGGTTTAAGTATCGCACGCCAACTTGGCTTCCTTACTTATCGCTCCTCTAAAAGTTATGATGAGCGCTTTACGCCAGATGAAGTCGTTAGTTATCAACGCTATCAAGGTGACAAATTTAAAGAAACCTACGATTTATCATGTTATTTAACTATGTTAAACGTATTAGATAGTCACAACTTAGACCGTGGCCGTGACGACGTAGATGAAGTGTTACAGTCTTTAGATACTAAAGTCTTAACGATGGGCTTTACCGATGATTTACTCTATCCAGATGATCAAGTAAGAGCAGTAGGGGAGAGGTTTAAATATCATCGCCATTTCTTCGTACCAGATAATGTTGGGCATGATGGTTTCTTATTAAACTTTAATGACTGGGCGCCAAATCTCTATCACTTCTTAAAAGTCACTAATTTCAAACGTAAATAATAACAAGATGGAGGGTTCGAGCTATTTGTTTTAATCTTCCATAGAGGTTAAAATAGAGCTTATAGTCAAAAAAAAGTATAGGAGTGGCGAATGTGTTTTCAAAAGTACATCCTAAAGCAACCATTCTAGGAACGTTAGCACTTATGATTGTTGCTTTAGTAACGCATGTATTACCAGTTGTTGGCTTAATATTATGTCTATTCGCTACCATTCCCGGTGTTATTCTATGGAACAAATCAATACCATCATTTGGGATTGGAGCTTTAGTAACCGTAATCTTAACCACTTTATTAGGTAATACGTTTGTATTAAGTGCCATGATTTTAGTTTTATTACTTAGTTTCGTAATTGGCCAATTATTAAAAGAACGTGCCTCTAAAGAACGTATCTTATATATTGCCACAGTTTATTTAAGTATATTTGCTTTAGTCGCATTTATGTTATTACAAGTATTCAAAAAAATGCCAAGCGCATCAACGTTAATTAAACCATTTAAAGATACGTTACATGATGCGATTGTAACTGCTGGCGTAGAATCAGATTATAAAGCGATTTTAGAAGAAGGCTTCCGACAAATGTCAGTTCAACTTCCAAGTTTTATTATCCTTTTAATCTTTATTTTTGTTTTAATTAATCTAATTATTACATTTCCAATTCTACGTAAATTTAAAGTAGCAACACCAATTTTCAAACCACTATTTGCTTGGCAAATGAATCGTTCATTACTATGGATATATATGATTGTATTGCTTTGTGTCATGGTGGCAACTGAGCCAAGTATTTTCCAAAGTATCGTGTTAAATTTCGAAGTTGTGTTATCATTATTGATGTATATCCAAGGATTGAGCTTAATTCATTTCTTTGGTAAAGCAAGACGTATGCCAGACGGTGTTTCAATATTATTAATGGTCGTGGGGACGCTAATAACGCCATTTACACATATTGTTTCATTACTTGGGGTACTTGATTTAGGAATTAATTTAAAACGAATGATTAAAAAATGACTTTAAAAAGCGAATAGAGGTGGAACAATGAACCGTCAATCCACTAAAAAGGCATTAATGATACCTTACATTTTAATGGTACTTACTGCGATAGCACTTGTTGTCGTGTGGTTTATTTTTAAGCCATTAGTCGCAACGATTGCTGCTGCTATTTTAGTCGTGATGATTATTATTAGCATCGTCTTAGTAAGACAAGCCTTATTAAAAATGGATAATTATGTGGATAATTTGAGTGGTCATGTGTCGGCAGGGAGCAATAAAGCAATTAAACGCTTGCCGATTGGTTTGGTTGTGCTTGATGAGGACGATCATATTGAATGGATTAACCAATACATGTCTGAACACTTAGAAACGAATGTCATCTCAGAACCAGTCAATGAAGTGTTTCCTAATATTTTAAAGCAACTTGAAAAGGTTCAAGAAATTGAAATCGAACATGGACAATATCATTATCATGTACGTCATTCTGAAGAAGAGAATTGTTTATACTTCTTTGATATTACTGAACAAGTACATACGAATGAATTGTATGAAGAATCGAAACCAATTATTGCGACCCTTTTCCTAGATAACTACGATGAGATTACGCAAAATATGAACGATACGCAACGTTCAGAGATTAACTCAATGGTTACACGTGTAATCAGTCGTTGGGCTTCTGAATATAACATCTTTTTCAAACGTTATAATTCAGATCAATTTGTTGCTTACTTGAATCAAAAGATTTTAGCTGAAATTGAAGAATCTAACTTTGAAATCCTCAGTCAGTTACGTGAGAAGAGTGTCGGTTACCGTGCTCAGTTAACGCTAAGTATTGGGGTAGGGGAAGGTACTGAGAACCTTATCGACCTTGGTGAACTATCTCAATCAGGTCTTGATTTAGCATTAGGCCGTGGTGGGGACCAAGTAGCCATTAAGAATATGAATGGTAACGTACGTTTCTACGGCGGTAAGACTGACCCGATGGAAAAACGTACACGTGTAAGAGCGCGTGTTATCTCTCACGCTTTAAAAGATATTTTAACTGAAGGCGATAAAGTTATCATTATGGGACATAAACGTCCTGACTTAGATGCGATTGGTGCCGCTATTGGTGTGTCTCGATTCGCATTAATGAATAATTTAGAAGCCTATGTTGTATTAAATGAAGAAGATATCGATCCAACATTACGTCGTGTGATGGATGAAATCGATAAGAAACCTGAGTTGAAAGAACGTTTCGTAACGTCTGATGAAGCTTGGGACATGATGACATCTAAGACAACGATAGTGGTCGTAGATACGCATAAACCTGAAATGGTTTTAGATGAAAATATTCTAAATAAAGCAAACCGTAAAGTGGTTATTGACCACCATAGACGTGGCGAAAGCTTTATTTCAAATCCATTATTGGTATATATGGAACCATACGCAAGTTCAACTGCAGAACTTGTTACAGAGTTACTTGAATATCAACCAACTGAACAACGTTTAACACGTCTAGAGTCTACAGTAATGTACGCAGGTATCATCGTAGATACACGTAACTTCACATTACGTACAGGTTCAAGAACGTTTGATGCGGCAAGTTATTTACGTGCACATGGTGCTGATACTATCTTGACGCAACACTTCTTAAAAGACGATGTAGATACGTATATTAATCGTTCAGAACTTATCAGAACGGTTGAAGTTCAAGATAATGGTATTGCGATTGCCCATGGTTCTAACGAAAAGATTTATCATCCCGTTACAGTTGCACAAGCTGCGGATGAGTTGTTAAGTTTAGAGGGTATTGAAGCATCATATGTTGTGGCGAAACGTGAAGATAACTTAATTGGTATCTCTGCACGTTCACTAGGCTCTATCAACGTTCAATTAACGATGGAAGCACTTGGTGGCGGTGGTCACTTAACGAATGCTGCAACACAACTTAAAGGCTTAACAATTGAAGAAGCAATCGAACGTTTACAACAAGCAATTACTGAACAAATGAGTAGGAGTGAAGACGCATGAAAGTAATATTTACACAAGATGTTAAAGGTAAAGGTAAAAAAGGCGAAGTTAAAGATGTACCAGTAGGTTACGCTAATAACTTCTTATTAAAAAATAACTATGCTGTTGAGGCAACTCCAGGTAATTTAAAACAATTGGAACAACAAAATAAACGTGCTGAAGCGGATAGACAACAAGAGATTGATGATGCTAAAGCATTGAAAGCTAAATTAGAAGATATTGAAGTTGAAGTAAGTGCGAAAACAGGTGAAGGTGGCAAGTTGTTTGGTTCTGTAAGTACTAAGCAAATTGCTGAGGCACTTAAAGCTCAACATGATATTAAGATTGATAAACGTAAAATGGATTTACCTCAAGGTATCCATGCGTTAGGTTACACAAATGTTCCTGTAAAATTAGATAAAGAGGTTGAAGGAACTATTCGTGTTCATACAGTAGAGAAATAATTTTCCTTTCCTAGCGGAAAGAAATTTTGTTGGTTGGCTTTTTAACTGCGCTTAAGTTGAGACGCTTTCCCAGGGTACAGTTTCAGCCAGAATTACCTCACAGATAAATCTGTGGGTAATTCTAAGGTCTTCAACTTGTACTGTTCCCTCGGGAGTCGCTCAACTACGCTTTGTTAGCCAACCACAAAATTTCTCTTTTTCTAAAAAAGAATTTGGTACTTTAATATTAGTTAAATTATTTAAATTATAGTCTATAGAAATAGAGTTATTATCTAACTTAAAAGATTAAAATAAGTTTTTAAATTTAATTTTTAATTATAATAAATTGGGAAGGTAAGTAACTCAAACAAATAATTCTAAGATAGATAACGCAGCGTAGTTGTGAGACTCCTAGTGGAAAAGAAAGAGTCTCAAGACTACAGGCTTGAGCCTTTCCCACAGGAAAGCGAAACAACTTAAGCAAGTGACTATCTATCTTAGAATTAAAATTTAATTGAACAATGTTGCACTGTGTTTAGGAAATTTAAGATGGATTGATTTAGAGGTGTGATGATTGATGGATAATATGTATGATCAAAAACAAATGCCCCATAATAATGAAGCTGAACAATCTGTCTTAGGTGCAATTATTTTAGATCCACAATTAATTGGAACGACTCAGGAGGCCCTACTTCCTGAGTCATTTTATCGAGGCGCCCACCAACATATCTTCAGAGCAATGATGAACTTGAATGAAGATAGTAGCGAAATTGATGTTGTTACGTTAATGGACCAATTAACGAAAGAAGGTACATTAAGTGAAGCTGGTGGTCCTCAATATTTAGCGGAACTCTCTAATAATGTACCGACGACACGAAACATTCAGTATTATACAAATATCGTTGCTAATTTAGCGTTAAAACGTAGATTAATTCAAACGGCGGATAGTATCGCCAATGATGGTTATAATAACGAGCTTGAATTAGACGCGGTTTTAAGTGATGCAGAGCGACGTATACTTGAGTTATCTGCTAACCGTCAAAGTGATGGTTTCAAAGACATTAGAGATGTTCTAGGACAAGTATATGAAACGGCAGAGGAACTTGACCAAAACAGTGGTCAAACGCCTGGTATTCCTACAGGATACCGTGATTTAGACCAAATGACGGCAGGGTTTAACCGTAATGATTTAATTATTTTAGCGGCGCGTCCTTCGGTAGGTAAGACTGCCTTCGCTCTTAATATTGCGCAAAAGGTAGCGACGCATGAGGATAACTACACTGTAGGTATCTTCTCGCTTGAGATGGGTGCGGACCAATTAGCTACACGTATGATTTGTAGTTCTGGGAATGTAGATTCTAACCGTTTAAGAACAGGTACGATGACGGAAGAAGACTGGAATCGTTTTACTATTGCGGTTGGTAAGTTATCTCGTACAAAGATATTTATTGATGATACACCAGGTATTCGAATTACAGATTTACGTTCTAAATGTCGTCGTTTAAAACAAGAGCATGGCTTAGATATGATTGTGATTGACTATTTACAATTGATTCAAGGTAGTGGGTCACGTTTTTCAGATAACCGTCAACAAGAGGTTTCGGAAATTTCACGTACGTTAAAAGCGATTGCTCGTGAATTAGAATGTCCGGTTATTGCCTTAAGTCAGTTATCTCGTGGTGTAGAACAACGTCAGGATAAACGTCCGATGATGAGTGATATACGTGAATCTGGGTCTATCGAGCAAGATGCGGATATTGTAGCGTTCTTATACCGTGACGATTATTATAATCGTGGTGAAGGCGAGGATGACGATGATAGTACAAATTTTGAACCGCAATCTAATGATGATAACGGGGAAATTGAAATTATCATTGCTAAGCAACGTAACGGCCCAACTGGAACGGTTAAGCTACACTTTATGAAACAATATAATAAATTTACAGATATTGATTATGCTCATGCTGAGATGACATAATAAATTAAAAATAAATTTTACCTTACATTATTTATTGAATATAAATTAATGTACGGTTTTTATTTTGTTTTGAGCTAATCTTATTTTTTGAAGTATGTGTCTTTCATTTTGAAAAATGTGCTTTGAAATACTGAAATTAAAGGAATTTCTATGGTTTATTGATTGAATTCATTTTCAAAAAAAGAAGTGATAAGAGTAAAATTTAATGTTCGATTTTTATTTGCATTATGCGGTTCGTATTGATAGAATACTTAATGGTTAATTGAGAAAACTTTGGAGGTGCTCACATGTCATCAATCGTAGTAGTTGGGACACAATGGGGAGACGAAGGTAAAGGTAAAATTACAGATTTCTTAGCGGAACAAGCAGATGTTATTGCACGTTTTTCAGGTGGTAATAACGCAGGTCACACAATTCAATTTGGCGGAGAAACGTACAAATTGCATTTAGTGCCATCAGGTATTTTTTATAAAGATAAATTAGCAGTTATCGGTAATGGTGTAGTTGTTGATCCAGTTGCATTATTAAAAGAATTAGATGGTTTAAATGAACGTGGTGTATCTACATCAAACTTACGCATTTCAAACCGTGCGCAAGTGATTCTTCCTTATCACTTAGCACAAGATGAATACGAAGAACGTCGTCGTGGCGATAATAAAATCGGTACAACTAAAAAAGGTATCGGTCCAGCTTACGTAGATAAAGCGCAACGTATCGGTATTCGTATGGCTGATTTATTAGAAAAAGAAACATTTGAAAGACGTTTAAAAGAAAATATTGAAATTAAAGATGCTTATTTCAAAGGTATGTTTAATGAATCATGTCCACGTTTCGATGAAATCTTTGATGAATATTATGCTGCAGGTCAACGTTTAAAAGAGTTTGTTACTGATACAGCTAAAATTTTAGACGATGCTTTTGTAGCTGAAGAAAAAGTATTATTTGAAGGTGCACAAGGTGTTATGTTAGACATCGACCATGGTACATATCCTTTCGTAACTTCAAGTAACCCTGTTGCAGGTAACGTAACAGTTGGTACTGGCGTAGGCCCAACTTTCGTATCTAAAGTGATTGGTGTATGTAAAGCTTATACATCTCGCGT
This sequence comes from Staphylococcus petrasii, assembly GCF_002902565.1. Lineage (GTDB taxonomy): Bacteria > Bacillota > Bacilli > Staphylococcales > Staphylococcaceae > Staphylococcus > Staphylococcus petrasii. The sequence continues at coordinate 38,726 of NZ_PPRC01000007.1, forward strand.
AGGTGATGGTCCATTCACTACTGAATTATTTGATGAAGATGGTCACCACATCAGAGAGGTTGGTCGTGAATACGGTACAACTACAGGTCGTCCACGTCGTGTAGGTTGGTTCGACTCAGTCGTATTACGTCACTCTCGTCGTGTAAGTGGTATTACAGACTTATCTATTAACTCTATCGATGTACTTACAGGTTTAGATACTGTGAAGATTTGTACAGCATACGAATTAGATGGAGAAGAAATTACAGAATATCCTGCGAACCTTGATCAATTACGTCGTTGTAAACCGATCTTTGAAGAGTTACCAGGATGGAAAGAAGATATTACAGGTTGCCGTACATTAGAAGAATTACCTGAAAATGCACGTAAATATTTAGAACGTATTTCTGAATTATGTGGCGTACGCATTTCAATCTTCTCAGTAGGTCCAGACCGCGATCAAACAAACTTATTAGAACAATTGTGGTAAGAAAAAAGGTGCGTAGATAAGCGCTTAGAACTTGAGCAGAACTGAAAAGCGAGCAAAACTGTTTCTCAAGTTTTGACGAGTCTTTGAGAGTATCTGCCGAGAAACCTGCTTATCGAAGCCCGTCTATCACATTGTGAATGTAAAAATGGGATTATTGTTAAAAATAATTTTTGTTTAATAAGCAGGCATTGATTTTTCAATGTCTGCTTTTTTTATTTCATTCGAGGTGTAAAAGGGTTAAAAATGAAGGATATGTAAACTTGAAACCGTTGATATTATAGGGTTTTCTAGTAAAAATTAAGATTTCTAAAAAAATATTAAAATTATGTAAAAAATGTCTTGTCTTTAAATTATAGGCTGTGCTATAATCTATCTTGTGCTTAAGAACGGCTCCTTGGTCAAGCGGTTAAGACACCGCCCTTTCACGGCGGTAACACGGGTTCGAGTCCCGTAGGAGTCACCATTTTGGAGGTCTCGTAGTGTAGCGGTTAACACGCCTGCCTGTCACGCAGGAGATCGCGGGTTCGATTCCCGTCGAGACCGTATTGCTTACCCAAAAGGGTAGGCATTTTTTTATGCTTTTTTTGCTTAGTAATCCCCATTTCTTGTGGCGGTCCTCTTTATATTCCATTTTCAAAAAATAAGACTACGGGCATAGTCTAAAAGTTAAATATTCCTCAATTACGTGCAGTGCGTTACAGGTGTGTGACGATGCAACATATTCTTAATATTTCAATCAAAATTATCTTATAAACGTTGGTAGAGTGACTTCAATGGCTATCATAAATTTGTAACAATCTTCAAATCATGCGTCACTACGACTATTGTCTTATTTCAAAGGTGTTCAACTTATTTGTAATATTAAATTAGAGTGGTACACTTGAAACTAATATTATTCTATAAATTTACTTATGAAAATAGAATTAAGTGAGTATTAATGGTAAATTATATAGTAGATTAATATGCGCGATAATCTTAATTTAACGCATCAAATCACTGTTTATTCTTTACTAATTTGCATAAATATTTCATGAAATATAGAACTACAATTTGAGAAATGAGGTTTATAGATATGGCAAGAAAAGTTGTTGTAGTTGATGATGAGAAGCCGATTGCGGATATATTGGAATTTAATTTAAAAAAAGAAGGTTATGATGTTTACTGCGCTTACGATGGTAATGATGCAGTAGATTTAATTTATGAAGAAGAACCAGATATTGTGTTATTAGATATCATGTTACCTGGACGCGACGGGATGGAAGTATGTCGTGAGGTACGTAAAAAATACGAAATGCCTATCATTATGTTAACGGCGAAAGACTCTGAAATTGATAAAGTGTTGGGTCTTGAATTAGGTGCGGATGACTATGTAACGAAACCGTTCAGCACGCGTGAATTAATTGCGCGTGTGAAAGCGAACTTACGTCGTCATTATTCACAACCTGCTCAAGAAGTGGCTAGTACTTCTAATGAAATTACAATTAAGGATATTGTCATCTATCCAGATGCGTATTCTATTAAGAAACGTGGTGAGGATATCGAATTAACGCATCGTGAGTTCGAATTATTCCACTACTTATCTAAACATATGGGTCAAGTGATGACACGTGAACATTTATTACAAACGGTCTGGGGTTATGATTACTTCGGCGACGTGCGTACAGTGGACGTAACGATTCGTCGTTTACGTGAGAAGATTGAAGATGATCCATCTCATCCAGAATATATTGTGACACGTAGAGGCGTTGGATACTTCCTCCAACAACACGATTAGGGGTTTAGGGTTATGAAGTGGCTGAAGCAGTTACAATCCCTTCACACAAAGCTTGTTATTGTCTATGTGTTACTGATTATTATTGGAATGCAGATTATCGGTCTGTATTTTACTAATAGTTTGGAAAAAGAATTAACGAATAACTTCATGAAGAATATTAAACAATATGCGACGCAGCTTGAAGTTAATATCGAGCGGATTTATCGAGATGATCCGTCTAACGCACAAAAAGAAGTGCAAAGTTTATTAAATGAGTATGCCAATCGTCAAGAAATCGAAGAAATTCGTTTTATTGATAAAGATCAAATTATTATGGCGACGGCGAAGTTATCGTCTCATAATTTGATTAATCAGAAGGTCAATGATAATTCGGTCCAAAAAGCTTTATCATTAGGAGAACCAAATAGCCATAATGTACTGAAGGATTATGGTAGTGGTAAAGAACGGATTTGGATTTATAATTTGCCTGTGAAAAATGGCAACGAGACGATTGGTAATATTTACATAGAATCAAATATTAATGATGTATATAATCAGTTGAATAATATTAACCAAATCTTCATTATTGGTACGGCAATTTCCCTTTTCATAACAGTAATCCTAGGTTTCTTCATTGCGCGAACGATTACGCGGCCGATTACCGATATGCGTAACCAGACGGTCGAAATGTCGAAAGGGAATTACACGCAACGTGTGAAGATTTACGGGAATGACGAAATCGGTGAACTTGCCTTAGCATTCAACAACTTATCGAAACGTGTGCAAGAAGCCCAAGCGAATACGGAAAGTGAGAAACGTCGTCTAGACTCTGTTATCACGCACATGAGTGACGGGATTATTGCGACGGACCGACGTGGACGTGTACGTATCGTTAATGATATGGCGCTTAAAATGTTAGGCATGGCACGAGAAGATTTAATTGGTGATTACATGTTAAATGTCTTAAATATAGAAGACGAGTTTTCTTTAGAAGAGATTCAAGAGAATAATGATAGTTTCTTACTTGATATCAACGAAGAAGAAGGTATTATTGCGCGTGTGAACTTTAGTACTATCGTTCAAGATACTGGCTTTGTGAATGGTTATATTGCCGTGCTCCACGATGTTACAGAGCAACAACAAGTTGAACGTGAGCGTCGCGAATTCGTAGCCAATGTGTCTCACGAATTACGTACGCCATTAACGTCAATGAACAGTTATATTGAAGCGTTAGAAGAAGGTGCATGGAAAGATGATAATTTAGCACCGCAATTCTTATCAGTGACACGTGAAGAAACAGAACGTATGATTCGTTTAGTTAACGACTTACTTCAATTATCGAAAATGGATAACGAATCTGAACAAATCACTAAAGAGATTGTCGACTTCAATATGTTTATTAATAAAATTATTAATCGACATGAAATGGCAGCGAAAGATACGATTTTTGTGCGTGAAATTCCTCAAGATACAATCTTCGCTGAAATTGATCCAGATAAGATGACGCAAGTGTTCGATAACGTTATTACTAATGCGATGAAATATTCTCGTGGTCAGAAACGCGTCGAGTTCCACGTGAAACAGAATGCATTATATAATCGTATGACGATTCGTATTAAGGATAACGGTATTGGTATCCCTATTAACAAAGTAGATAAAATCTTTGATCGTTTCTATCGTGTCGATAAAGCACGTACACGTAAAATGGGCGGTACTGGTTTAGGTCTTGCGATTTCAAAAGAGATTGTTGAAGCACATAATGGTCGTATTTGGGCAAACAGCGTTGAAGGACAAGGTACATCGATATTTATTACGCTTCCATGTGAAGTTATAGACGATGGTGGTTGGGATGAAGAGTAAGGAGTACATTAAATCTATTATTCTTATTTTATTAGTCATGATGAGTATTGTCTTAACGTACATGGTGTGGAACTTCACGCCAGATTTAACGAATATCGATAGTGCAGAGAATAAAAAGAGTAATGTGAAATCGATTGGTAAACCAATGGCAGCGCATATTGATAATGTGATTGCGCCGTATCAAATGGTTGAAGTGAAAGACGATAAAGTAAAAGGCATGGCGCCGTCACGTGCGCAATTATCACAAGTGACAGAAGCTTTAAAGAATCATGAAGTAAGTAAAATTGAGCATTTACAGCGTGATTATAACTTAACGCTTCCTACGTTAAATACACGTTTTACTGTATTAGATTTTACTTATGACATGCCTTTAACTACATATTTAGGCCAAGTCTTAAATACGTCGGCGAAAGTGCCTAAAGACTTTAATTTTAATCGTTTATTAGTAGATGAGAATCCAAAGGGTAATTTAGAGCTATATGCGATAAGTAAAGACCGACATCAAGTCATGAAAGTGACGATGAATGCGAAAGCAGCGAATTTTGCTAAAACGATGGATCAATTGAGTAAGGATATGCAGAAATATTCTGAGATCATTACGAATAAAGATACCATCGATAAAGCGACGCATGTCTTTGCGCCAAGTCAGCCTAAACATATGCGTTCTTATCGTATGGTGTATGACACAATTCCTGTAGAAACGATGAATTCAATTCTATTTGATGATTCTGTTATTATTCGAAGCGGGAAAAGTGGCGCTACGACCTACAACAACAATACAGGTGTAGCAAACTATAATGACGATAGTAAAAAATATCATTATAAGAACTTGTCTGAAGATGAATCAAGTTCGAGTGATATGGATACGACAATTCCAAGTACCTTTGAATATATTAATGGGCATGGTGGCTTCTTTAACGATGATTTCCGTCTATTTAGTACGGATAATTCATCAGGTGAACTGACGTATCAGTTATTCCTTAATGGACATCCAACGTTCAATGATCAGAAATTGAATGAGATTGAAGTCACATGGGGAGAGAAAGGTATTTATGATTATAAACGTGCGTTACTGCGTTCTAGTGTGCCTTTAGAAGGTGAAAGTAAGTCATTAGATAGCGCAGAAACGGTGCGTTCGGCTTTAGCTAACAATCATGATATTGATTTCCAAAAAGTAACGAATATGACGGTCGGCTATCGTGAAGATGATCAACCTTCGAAAGATGATATTGAAGTGCAACGTAATAGTGAGTTTATTCCAACGTGGTATGTTGAATACGATGGCGATTGGTATGCATATGAGGATGGGAGGCTTGAATAAATGAACTGGAAACGAACGAAGACATTGTTTATTTTCGTATTTGTTCTTGTTAACATCCTGCTAGTTATGATTTACATTAACAAGGTGACGAAGTCTCAGATTAACGAGTCAGAGAGTGATAATGAGGTTAATTTTCAACAAGAAGAGATTAAGATTTCGAAAGATGTGTTGAATAAAGATGTCAGTGGTACAAAGATGCAGATGATTACTGCGACGTCGAAGAATTTCGATAATTATGCGGAAGATAAATCGTCGTTGGAAGCGGATGACGCGGGTTATACGCTGACTGGTGAGATTAATAGTACGGTTAATGTGAGTGATAGTAATTTAAGTGATTTGAAGAATTACATTATGGATAATATTTATAATGGTAAGGCGTATCAGTTAGGTAGTGTGTCGTCGAATACGGTGACGTATGAGCAGACGTATGATGGTTATCCATTGATGAATAATAATAAGGCGCGTTTACGTTTTAATGTGAGTGATGGTAAGGCGACGAGTTATAAGCAGACGGTAATGAGTAAGATTGAGCCTGCGCAAAGTGATAGTAATCCTAAGAAGCAGGTGATTACGCCACGTAAGGCGATTGAGACATTGTATTTTAATCGTTATTTAAAATCGGGCGATGAAGTGTTGGATGCGAGACTTGGTTATTACTCAGTCGTGAGGGAAACGAATGTGCAGTTGTTGCAAGCGAACTGGGAGATTAAGGTGAAGCATAAAGGCAAAAATGATACAAAGACATATTATGTTGAGGCGAGATCAGCAAACCCTAAGGTTATTGATAACTAATTATCTTAAATAAAAGGATAATTCTTACGAATTATTACGTGCTCTTGTTGCGTATGTTTTTATCTTTATAAAATTCTTAAATGGATTTTGCATTCACTTTAGTTGAGATGCTTGCCTAGGGGGCTGGGTCGAGCCTTGGTCTCGACACTCATCCTGCTCCCTCAGGCGTCACTCAACTACGTTCATGCTCCATTTGAAGAATTTTTACTTAAATGTCTAAGCGCTTAAGTTCATAAGAAGTTGTTCTTTTAAGTGGTGGGCAACATCGCTACGTAATAATCTTCAGAATTCTTTACGGAATTTAAGTTTAATAAACTTTTCAATAATAACTAACTAACCTTATCCTTTCTCTTCTCTTATTTAAGAAAGGGAGTGGTTTGGGGTATGGAAAGTATAGTAAGTGTGTGGGGTTTAGGTTTCATGCACTTACTTTTTTGTGTTTTTGTAGAGGATTTGATTTATAAACAAGGAATTGGAACTTTAATTTCTGTGTTGATATAGTATAATATAAAGGTATTTTTAAAGGACTGGAATGTTTCGGATGATGTGAATTGTTCGAAACATCATTTTTTAGGAAAAAGAGTGCAGAATAGAGAATTTAGACTGAAAGCACTCTAACATATAGATTAGGTTGTCGAAGGTAGAAAGGATGAGCTGCTTGATACGTATGAGTGTTCTGGCGAGTGGCAGTACGGGGAATGCCACTTATGTAGAAAGTGATAAAGGCAGTCTTTTAGTAGATGTTGGACTCACTGGTAAAAAAATGGAAGAGTTATTTAGCCAAATAGATAGAAATATGAAAGATTTAAACGGTATATTGGTTACTCATGAGCATAGTGATCATATTAAAGGATTAGGTGTGGTTGCACGTAAATATGGTTTGCCGATTTATGCGAATGAGAATACATGGAAAGCTATCGATAAAAAAGATGGTAAAATTCCAATGGATCAAAAATTCATTTTTAATCCATATGAAACGAAATCAATTGCAGGTTTTGATATAGAGTCATTTAATGTATCTCACGATGCGATTGACCCTCAGTTTTACATTTTCCATAATAATTATAAGAAATTTACGATGATTACAGACACAGGTTATGTTTCTGACCGTATGAAAGGCATGATTCAAGGTAGTGATGTCTTTATGTTTGAGAGTAATCATGATGTGGATATGTTACGTATGTGTCGTTATCCGTGGAAGACAAAACAACGTATTTTAAGCGATATGGGACATGTATCAAATGAGGATGCAGGACTTGCGATGACGGATGTTATTACAGGCAATACGAAGCGTATTTATCTTTCTCACTTATCTCAAGATAATAATATGAAAGAATTAGCTCGTATGAGTGTGGGACAAGTGTTAAATGAACATGATATTGATACAGAAAGAGAAGTATTATTGTGCGATACAGATAAAGCACAAGCAACTCCTATTTACACATTATAATAATTAAGACAGTCGGCCTACTTATAATTTAAATAATTGTAAGTAGGTCTTTTTCTATATTTTTGAAGTAATTATCTAATAATTTGAACTATACATTAATATTCATAAGGAACCCTATAAAAGTAGGATTTGGATAAAATGTGTGAATAAATATTTAAGACTTACTTCAAGTTATCCCCAAAAATAGAAGAAGTTATCCACTGTTGTGTATAATACACACAGAAATACTCACATTATTCACAGACTTATCCACAAATTCGAGGTGTTAATAACATATTTTGGTGCTATTTCTAAATTTTTCCACAGAATTTATATACATTACTGTTATAATTAGAGGGAATTCTGTTAACAAGTTAATAACTTGTGGATAAGTGGGATAACTATTAACATCTATGGAGGATTATATGAAGATAACTATCTTAGCTGTAGGCAAATTAAAAGAAAAATATTGGAAACAGGCTATTGCAGAATATGAAAAAAGATTAGGTGCTTATTCCAAAATTGAAATTATTGAAGTACCAGATGAGAAAGCACCAGAAAATATGAGCGATAAAGAAATCGAGCAAGTGAAAGAAAAAGAAGGACAACGCCTTCTAGCTAAAATTAAACCACAAGCAACGGTTATAACTTTAGAGATACAAGGCAAAATGTTGTCATCAGAAGGATTAGCACAAGAACTTCAACAACGCATGACGCAAGGTCAAAGCGACTTTGTATTTGTTATTGGAGGATCAAACGGCTTACATGAAGACGTCTTAAAACGCAGCAACTATGCCCTTTCCTTCAGTAAAATGACATTCCCTCATCAAATGATGCGCGTCGTCTTAATCGAACAAGTATATCGAGCATTTAAAATAATGCGAGGCGAAGCATATCATAAATGATGCGGTTTTTTCAGCCGCTTCATAAAGGGATTTTGAACGTATCGGAACGTATGAGGTTTATGAGAATTGCCGTTATGTTTTTGTGAAGCATATCATAAATGATGCGGTTTTTTATTAATTTATTGACTAAAAATACAGTACGCAATATTAATTATTATCAAATTTTGATATATTTAAAGAAAGATTAAGTTTAGGATGGATGAATGAATGGCTTATCAGAGTGAATATGCATTAGAAAATGAGGTACTTCAACAACTTGAGGAATTAGGCTATGAAAGAGTAAATATACATAATACTGAATCAGAAATTAATGAATATCTCAAAGAATTAGGAGCGTTAAAACATGTCTGAACATAAAAATACTCCAGAATTAAGATTTCCAGAGTTTAAAGATGAATGGTATCAATCAAATTTAGACGAAATGTGTTCATTTACTTCGGGCGGTACTCCTAGTAGAAAAATAAATAAGTACTGGGATGGAGATATTCCATGGATTACAACAAGTGATTTGAATAATAAATTTATTAAAAATATATTTACTAAAATAACTTCTTCAGGTTTAAAAAATTCATCAGCAAAATTAATAACTGAACCAGCAATAATCTTAGCAATGTACGGTCAAGGCAAAACAAGAGGTAAATGTTCCATATTAAATTTCCCAGCTACTACAAACCAAGCTTGTGCTATTTTACAACCTAATGAATTTAATAACATTGAATTTGTGTATCAATTTCTAGAAAAAAATTACACTTATTTAAGAGCTCAATCTAATGAAGGGAGTCAAAAAAATTTAAGTTTATCTCTTTTAAAAAAAATAAAAATTAATTATCCATCTCTGTTTGAACAAAATAAAATTAGTGATTTCTTTAGCAAACTCGACCACCAAATTGAGTTAGAAGAAAAGAAACTTGAACTCTTAGAGCAACAAAAACGTGGGTATATGCAAAAGATTTTCTCTCAAGAGTTAAGATTTAAAGATGCAAATGGAAATAGTTATCCGAAGTGGGAACAAGAAAAACTAGATGATGTAGCTAATTATAGAAGAGGGTCTTTTCCACAACCTTACGGAAAAAGAGAATGGTATGATGAAATAAATGGAGAACCATTTGTGCAAGTTGTTGATGTTGACAAAAATATGAAGTTGCATAACCAAACTAAACAAAAAATTAGTAACTTAGCAAAACCTAAAAGTGTAAAAGGGTTTATAGGTGATATAGTAGTAACATTACAAGGTAGCATAGGTAGAGTAGCAATTTTACAATATGACGCATATATTGACAGAACCTTACTACTAATTAATTCTTTTAAAATAGAAATGAACAAAGATTACTTTAAATATGTATTATATTTATTGTTTTTAAAAGAAAAAGAACGAGCGCCTGGTGGAACAATAAAAACTATCACTAAAACTGTTCTTTCAAATTTTAAAATAGATGTACCAATTATAGAAGAGCAGGAAAAAATAGGTAACCTTTTTAATGCATTAGATAAAACTATTGAAATACAAGGTGACAAAGTTAATTTTCTTAAACAACGTAAACAAGGCTTGTTACAGAAAATGTTTGTCTGATTCTTATAAAATCCTATTATGTTAACTAAAAGGAGAGACGTATTAATGAAAGATGAAAATTTAGACATTTTTATGTCAATGCTAGTTGACATTTCCTTAAAAGCTAAGCAATTTAGATTTTTAAACCAAGAAAAAGAAAAGATAGAAAAAATACTGGAATTATTGGTTTGTAAAGAACAAATTATATTTTTAGGGAATACTTCTGCAAGTAACAAACCTTATTTGTATCTTATTCCTGAATATTATTCATTAACAAAAGAACTCATAGATAAGATAAATACAAATTTTGATTTGTATACCATTGAAAATAATCTGTATCACAAAGTTCGAATGAATGATTCAGGCATATTAGTGAAAATTCCTATTGACCAGGATAGTTTTGATATAACAGAAAAAAGTAGATATGTCTCAAATGAACTGGTAGTATAACAAATCTATTAACTTTCATCTATAATTAAAAAATATAAGAAATTAGAAAAAACAAAAAAATAAATTTAAGAGCATCCCTCACCGCTAAGTGAAGGATGCTCTAGTTTTATTAGAATATAGTTTTCATTTTAATAGATAATGGTTAATAATTGTCTGTAAATCATTGTTAAGTACCGTTGTGATAGTGTCATCATTCATAAAATAATCATAGATTTTATCAAGTATTTTCTCATCTTCAATTAATGACATTAGTTTAGAGATTTGACTAATGACGCTTATTAGGGTTCGTTAACTGATAAAATGAGAACTAGAAAATTAGTATTATTTAGATTTACCATCTAAATAATTAACAAAGATATCTTTAAAAATATCTATATAATTTAAATACATGTTTTTATAAATAAATTCATCAATTTGGTGAGCGACTAAGGAATCTCCAGGGCCAAATATTGCTAGATCGACATTATCTTTATTTTCACCTAATAAACTTGAAGCATCAGTTGTACCAATTAAAGCACTAATCACAATATCATCATCAACATACTTAGAAGCGATATTAGAAATGCATTGAATTAAATCATTATCTTTGTCACTTACAACAGGGTGATGGTTGCTAGGAATCGTTAATTCTAATTTTTCTTTATCCACTCTTTGAATTACTTTTTCGAATAAATCTTTTACGAATACATTGTCATATTCAGGAACCGTTCTTACATTATATTCAACTGTTGCTTTTTCTGGAACAGAATTAAATTGGTCTCCGCCATTTATAATTGAATTTAACATTGTAAATCCCGAAAATATATGTGTTTCATCATCATCAATATCTTTATCTAGATTCTTCTCCATCATAGGTACAACATCAAGTTGATGTTTTTTATCATTGTTTTTAATATGTTTATACTCTGAACGCATTTCATTGATAAAGTCAATTAAGATATCAATAGCGTTTACACCTAATTGCGGCATCGAGCTATGTGCCGCTTTACCTTTAGCTGTTACTTGACAACTCATAGAACCTTTATGTGCGTAATAAACGATATTATTTGTTGGTTCGCCAATAATTAAACCATCCACATCATCTAAATAACCCTGCTTATTAAATAATAAGGCACCTTTTTGTTCTTTTTCTTCACCACTTGTAGCAAGTAAACGAATCGTACCTTGGTTTAATTTATTCTCTTCTTTTAATTCAATTAAAGCTAGAACGAGCGCAACAAGCCCCCCTTTCATGTCTGTTGTGCCTCTACCGTAAAGTTTGTCATCTTTTTCTGTGAGTTCAAATGGAGGATACGTCCATTCATTTTTGTCGCCACTTGCTACGACATCCATATGACCACTAATTGCTAATATAGGAAATCCACTTCCGATTTCTGCAACGAGGTTTGCTCTTGTATCATTAATTTCTAAAATATTTGAATCGATATCATATTGAGATAATAATTTTTTCAAATACACACATACCTCTTTTTCATTATCATTTTCGCTTTTGATTTTAACAACGTCAGATAGAATGTCTATTTTCTCTTTTTCACTAAATACACTCATTGTATTATCTCCTTTTCACAGTCCTTTCATTATTCTTTACCACTTTTGTTAGTTTATATGCATAAATTATACTTACGTAGAATAAAAATAGAGCATCCCTCACCGTAAGAGTGAGACGTGCTCTATTCCTTTAAGTATTATACTTAGAGGTAATTTATTATCTATAAAGATTTATTGGATATTGAAAATACTTATTACTTTAATACATGAAAATTATACAACTACTATAAATCAGCATATAGATGTTTTAAGTCAATGATAGCAATTGAGTTTTATCAAAAAAATACCAATTCTTTCAAATAATTCACAAAAAAGTATAGTTTAATTTTACATTATTTCATATTAACGTTTATTTAACTTCATTTCTAATTGATGAATGAGATGAGTAATCAGTTCATTATTAGGAGTTTCGATACCTAATGATTTACCATAGTCCACAATTTGACCATTTAAGTAATCTATTTCAGTTAAACGACCATGATTATAATCTTGATGCATTGAAGGATAGTGTAAACCTTGTGCATGATCAGGATAAGCTGCTTCAATTTTCGAGATTAAGTCGTTAATATGAATATCTACATTTTTAGCATGTGCTACGTCGACAATTTCTTCAATGACTGGACGTATCATTGCTCTAGAATGATCATAAGCGCCCAATTCACCAATTGTTTTATCTAATATCGTGCACAATGGATTTAAAACACTGTTAAGCGTAGCTTTAGACCATATCGCTTTAAATACATCATTACTGATAGTGGCATTTAAATGGGCTTGATTTAAGATATCTGCAATTTCTTGAGTACGTGAGTCTTTTTTACCATCAGCACGTTGAAAGTCAATTGAACCTTCACCTTCTAATAGCAATTGACCTGGACCACGTAATCCAGCTGTCCACATTGTTACGGCTAAGAAAATTTGTGATTTTGGAACGAATTGTGATAGACGTTCGTCATGGCCTAAACCATTCATCATACATAAGATGGCAGTATCCTCGCTAATTGCTCCCTGATCTTTTAAAGTTTGCATCATTTGTTCAGATTGCATTGATTTTGTTAAAAGAACAATAATATCATATGTCTCTTTGACTTCTTCAGGGAATGTTGCACGCATCTCAACAGTGTACGTCTCATTTTCAGTTTGAACTTCTATTCCTTTTTCATTTATTCGATGAACATGATCTTTCCAGTAATCAAGTAAAGTGACATCTTGTCCACTTTGTTTTAGGTAAGTACCAATACGGCTTCCCATTGCACCCGCACCAGCAATTGCAATTTTCTTAGACATATTGAACACTCCTCGTTTTTTTATATATTATATTTATTTCCACTAAAACATCTTTTAAAACTTATCTTTTAGCATTGATTTGTTTTGAAGTATATATACACCATAATACTAAAATATGAGTATAAAAATCATTTTAGGGAATGTCACGAATATTAGTATATGTTTCATTGTAAAAAGAGTAACTTTGATTGACAAAATACAAAACGATGCGTATTTACATGTATTTTTAATATAAATGAAATATTATTGCATAGGTTGATTCATTAATAAACTTTTAAATGATTAATTGAGGTATCATAATTTAAATATACGTTTTAAT
>NZ_PPRC01000079.1 GCF_002902565.1 Staphylococcus petrasii
GTTAGTAACGTCCTTCGTCGGCTTCTAGTGCCAAGGCATCCACCGTGCGCCCTTAATAACTTAATCTAATATAGTTATTAATCTGTGAGTGTTCTTTCGAACACTAGCGATTATTTTTATGAATTCAAGCTTATTTAAAACTCTATTCACTCGGTTTTGCTTGGTAAAATCTATTTTACTTACTTATCTAGTTTTCAATGTACAATTAAAATTATTTAATGGTGGGCCTGAGTGGACTCGAACCACCGACCTCACGCTTATCAGGCGTGCGCTCTAACCAGCTGAGCTACAGGCCCATTAAATATTAGAATGTTAAATAAACATTCAAAACTGAATACAATATGTCACGTTATTCCGTCATCTCTGCGAGATGTTCCGAATATATCCTTAGAAAGGAGGTGATCCAGCCGC
>NZ_PPRC01000080.1 GCF_002902565.1 Staphylococcus petrasii
CATTTATACATAGTAATCAAGATTATAAATGGAATAAAAAATTGTTAAATTTATGCTGGTTTTTGATACCGAAACGATATCTATTCAAGATATCCATTTAGCTCATCTAAAATTAAAAAATAAAAATCGTGCAATTAAATTTGGATTAATTGTGGATGGCTTACTGCATCAATGTGACACCTTACAAGAGACTTACGATATTATGAATCGTATGAAGTTTGATTATTACTTTGTAGATATTGAAAACATTAATACAAAAAATGTATTGATAGACAAGCAACGTGGCTTTACTCATGCGAGTACACATTTTGAAAACTATATCCGTTTTATTGAAGACTCTAAAATTCCATCAACTCAATTTGTATATAGCAGTCTATCGTTACGTTGCTTTAAATACACAAATAATGGCGCTCATCCATTACAATTATCTGATTTAGTCTGTCATTTAACTGCTTTACTAAAATATGGCGGTGGTATTTGTTATAAATTAATTGAAAATGACCCTATGTATATTTCTTTATTTAATAATCATGGAAGCATTCTTCCAATCATGCACTTGTATCAATTTATTAACGCATTTGTAGATGAACCTATCACCATTGCGAATAATTATCTTATGAGTCGTAAAGACGGCAATTATCATTTTATTCTTTTTAATAAAATTAATGATCGCTATTTATCAGATAGCAAACAGCACTATCATTTTCAAAATGAATTAAATGAAAATTCCTTATTTATTGTAAATACACTTAATAACGAGCATGGTTCAATACAACATTTAATGCCACAGGATAAATTGCCAGTATATATTGAAAAAAGCATTATGAAACAATTAGACCGCTCAAACCATCCAAAAACTGAATTATTTATCCAAGAAAAAGATGATGCAACATTTCAAATTACGTTACAGCATGATGAGGTGAAATATATTTGCATTAAACCAGTTTAATCATTTATTGTCTTTAAGTTTAATATTACGTGATTTAGGTAATATAAACTAATAAGGAGATGATGAGTTTGGATAAACAACAAGCTACTCAAGCAATCGAAAAAGTTTTAAAAGAGTCTAAAGTTGGTGTATTATCAACTGCTTATAATAACAAGCCTAATAGTAGATACATGGTATTTTATAATGACGGTTTAGATTTATATACTAAGACAAGTACGAAAACTGCTAAAGTTGATGAAATTGAAAGCAATTCTAATGCTTATATTCTTTTAGGTTATAACGAAACAACAAATAATAGCTTTGTTGAAATCGAAGCAACTATTGAAATTGTAAAAGACCAAAAAGTAATTGATTGGTTATGGGAAACACAAGATAAAACTTTCTTTGATTCAAAAGAAGATCCAGATTTATGCGTCTTAAAAGTTAACCCTAAAACAATTACACTTATGAATGATGATGACATCGATACACCCGTAACAATCGAGGTATAAATTTCAATTTAATAAATAATATACTCGAGCCCATAGATAATTCTGTCTATGGGCTTAGTTTTATATTTAATAATAATGACACATTTGAATATATTGTTTTTAGTATTTTATTGCATTTTAATACTTTATTTTGTATAAATGAGATAGTACTTTCAAAAGAGCTACATAATGAAAAATAAAAAAGGCTTAGGATTAGGCATTGCTTTAAGTGCAATCATGCTTATCATCTGTGTCGTATTAGTTATCATGATGATGACTGGAGGACAAAAAGAGACTTACTATGGTTATATGAAAGATAATCATACCATTGAAAAAATGGTCAGTGAACAAACTGAAAAAGTTGAGAAAAATGTTCAATTACCTTCAGATACAGATGTTAATGTTAGAAAAGGTGATTTTGTATTCCTTGTAAAAGAAAAAGGTTCAGATAAATTTTCAAGGGTATCTAAAGTAAAACATGATGATGTACCTCATGGATTAATGATGAAAATCCACGACATGGGTGACATGAAAGGTATGTAATTAAAATAATAACTCCCTCGCATGAAGTAAATTTCTTTTTGCGATGGAGTTATTTTTGTACAAATTTTTCTCAATAAAAAAAGTACCGAGTACATAACGACTCGGTACAAAAAAATGTCAGATTTCTTTTTAAATTGATTCTAAATATTTTTTACCTTTTTCTTTATCATAAACATTTTCCCATTTAGAGATAACAATTGATGATAAGGCGTTACCAATTACGTTAACACATGTACGCACCATGTCTAATAATCGGTCCACACCAATGATTAAAGCAAGACCTTGAGCTGGTAAGCCCATTGCACCTAACGTTGTAAGTAATACTACGATTGAAACGCCTGGTACACCGGCCATACCCTTAGATGCTACCATTAATGTTACCATTAAAATAATTTGTTCAGAAATTGATAAATGGATACCATACATTTGAGCTACGAATAATGCAGCGATGGATTGGTATAAGGCTGAACCATCTAAGTTAAATGAATAACCAATCGGAATAACAAATGATGTGACATCTCTTGGCGCACCAAATTTTTCCATTTTATTCATCATAATTGGTAATACCGCTTCAGAACTTGAAGTTGAGAAGGCAAGTAATAATTCATCTTTCAATATTTTAATAATTGAGAAAATGCTAATGCCAACCATTCTAGCAACTATGCCTAAAACTACAATTACGAAGAATACCATTGCGAATACTACGACTAATACTAATTTCGCTAATGGAAGTAATGCTGCGGCACCAAATGTCATAACTGTTGTACAAATAAATGCAAATACACCAATTGGCGCTAATTTTAAGATTTGGTTAATCATCCAAAATACTGCTTCTAATACACCATTTAAGAACCCTTTTACAGGATCTGCTTTTTCCCCTATTGCAGCTAATCCTAATCCAAAGAATACTGCAAAGAAGATGATAGGTAATAATTCACCTTTAGTTAATGCTTCAAATATGTTTGTTGGTACGATATTTACAATGGTATCAATAAAGTGATTGCCATATGTAGATTGTTCTGCTGCTGAAGCAGATGTTTGATATTTAGTAATGTCGCCTTTAGGTAATTTATGAGGATCTAATCCTGCACCTGGTTTGAATAAGTTACCAATAACTAATCCTAAAGCGATTGCAATTGTTGTTATAATTTCAAAGTAAAGAATTGCTTTCCATCCATAGCTACCAATCTTTTTCGAATCCCCTAAATTTGAAATAGATAATGCTAATGCACAGAAGACAATTGGAATGATGATCATTTTAATTAAATTTAAGAAAATGTCACCGAAAGGCTTAATATAATTTGCTACATTCGTTTGTCCAAACAATAATAAACCTACAACTACACCTAGCACCAAAGCAATTAAAACTTGCATCGGTAAGCTAATCTTTCTCTTGAACAGAGTCATGTTGGAACCCCCTTCATCTGACATCGCTTAATTATATCAGATAATTCAAAATTGGGATATAAAATTTTTTATCGTATTTATTATTGTCAATATTTGATTTAACCAAAACTATTAATTTAGATATAAAAAAGCTGTACATAGAC
>NZ_PPRC01000081.1 GCF_002902565.1 Staphylococcus petrasii
ATGCTTGTAATTCATTCTGATAGAGAGTATAGTATTAGATAAGATATTAAACAGATAACTAAGGTTGTCGGTAAAGTAATTTTAAGTATAAAAACTGAAAGAAAACCTTTGTCAATCGAGGAAACGAATGCGTAACGACGGGAGTTTGCTATATGTAAATGACCTAGGCATGCATAAGGTGACGAAGAGTGAAAAGGTTTGTCTACAGTTTAAATAGATAACTATCTCATTTAGGAGGTTTCGCTTTGGATAATGAACGTCAAAAAGCTTTAGATACAGTTATTAAAAATATGGAAAAATCATTCGGTAAAGGTGCCGTTATGAAATTAGGAGATAATAAAGGTCGTCGTGTTTCAAGTGTTTCAAGTGGTTCAGTTACTTTAGATAACGCATTAGGTGTCGGTGGATATCCTAAAGGAAGAATTATTGAAATTTATGGTCCTGAGAGTTCAGGTAAAACAACAGTTGCTTTACATGCTATTGCAGAAGTACAAAAAAATGGTGGCGTAGCTGCATTTATCGATGCTGAGCATGCGCTTGATCCAGTATACGCAGAAGCTTTAGGTGTAGATATTGATAACTTATATTTATCTCAACCAGACCATGGTGAACAAGGTTTAGAAATTGCTGAAGCATTTGTACGTAGTGGCGCAGTAGATATCGTTGTTGTCGACTCTGTAGCTGCTTTAACACCAAAAGCAGAGATTGAAGGGGAAATGGGCGATACTCATGTAGGTTTACAAGCCCGCTTAATGTCACAAGCGTTACGTAAACTTTCAGGTGCCATCTCTAAATCTAACACTACGGCAATCTTTATTAACCAAATTCGTGAAAAAGTCGGCGTAATGTTTGGTAACCCAGAAACTACACCTGGTGGTAGAGCATTAAAATTCTACAGTTCTGTTCGTTTAGAAGTACGTCGCGCTGAACAATTAAAACAAGGACAAGATATTGTTGGTAACAGAACTAAAATTAAAGTTGTTAAAAACAAAGTAGCACCTCCATTCAGAGTGGCTGAAGTTGATATTATGTATGGTCAAGGTATTTCTAAAGAAGGCGAATTAATCGACCTTGGTGTTGAAAATGAAATCGTTGATAAATCAGGTGCTTGGTACTCATATAATGGCGAAAGAATGGGCCAAGGTAAAGAAAATGTTAAAACTTACCTTAAAGAGAACCCACAAATTAAAGAAGAAATTGACCGTAAATTACGTGAAAAACTAGGTATTTTTGATGGTGATGTAGAAGAAAAAGAAGAAGAATCACCTCAGTCATTATTTGATGAAGAATAATATTAGAAATCTTAAATAATATATAACTGGAAGTAGGTGAAAGAAAGCTTTCACCTGCTTTGTTTTATACAAAATTTATCTGATACTATATATGTAAACTGAATCTTATGTGCAATTTCATATCTTGACACTACCAACTTTATAAACGTACAATTAATATGTATAATTATTATACAACTTATAAAATCATAAAGATTTTGATATACAAAGCAAATACCTAGATAAAGGAGGTGTTTATGTGAATTTATTAAACCTCCTACTCATTTTGCTGGGGATTATTCTAGGGGTTGTTGTAGGGTATATTGTAGCCCGAAATATATTGCATCAAAAGCAACTACAAGCTAGACAAACTGCTGAAGATATTATTAGGCATGGTCAAAAAGAAGCCGAAAATATCAAAAAAGAAAAATTATTAGAGGCAAAAGAAGAAAATCAAATTTTAAGAGAACAAACTGAATCTGAACTACGTGAAAGACGTGGTGAGCTTCAAAGACAAGAAGCCCGACTTCTTCAAAAAGAGGAAAACTTAGATCGAAAATCTGATCTTTTAGATAAAAAAGATGAGATTTTAGAACAAAAAGAATCTAAACTTGAAGAAAGACAACAACAAGTAGATGCAAAAGAGAGTAGTGTTCAAACATTAATAATGAAGCATGAACAAGAATTAGAACGCATCTCCGGACTAACTCAAGAAGAAGCTGTTAATGAACAACTTCATAGAGTAGAAGAAGAACTGTCACAAGATATTGCAGTACTTGTTAAAGAAAAAGAAAAAGAAGCAAAAGAAAAAGTTGATAAAACAGCGAAAGAACTATTAGCTACTACCGTTCAAAGATTAGCTGCTGATCACACTACAGAATCAACAGTATCAGTAGTTAATTTACCAAATGATGAAATGAAAGGCCGCATCATTGGTAGAGAAGGTAGAAATATTCGAACTTTAGAAACATTAACAGGTATCGATTTAATCATCGATGATACACCGGAAGCGGTTATCTTATCTGGATTTGATCCAATAAGACGTGAAATCGCTAGGACTGCATTAGTCAACTTGGTGTCTGATGGACGTATCCATCCAGGACGTATTGAAGAAATGGTTGATAAAGCTAGAAAAGAAGTTGACGATATTATTAGAGATGCTGGTGAACAAGCTACATTTGAAATTAATGTTCATAATATGCATCCTGATTTAGTTAAAATACTAGGTCGTCTAAACTATCGTACTAGCTATGGCCAAAATGTTTTAAAACATTCTATAGAAGTTGCGCATTTATCAGGAATGTTAGCAGCGGAATTAGGAGAAGATGTTAATTTAGCTAAACGTGCTGGCTTACTTCATGACGTTGGTAAAGCCATTGACCATGAAGTGGAAGGTAGCCACGTAGAAATTGGCGTAGAATTAGCAAAAAAATATGCTGAGAATGACACAGTAATTAACGCTATTCATTCTCACCATGGTGATGTAGAACCGACATCAATCATTTCAATATTAGTAGCTGCAGCTGATGCACTTTCTGCAGCAAGACCAGGTGCCCGTAAAGAAACACTTGAGAACTATATCCGTAGACTAGAACGTTTAGAAACATTATCTGAAAGTTATGATGGTGTAGAAAAAGCATTTGCTATTCAAGCGGGTAGAGAAATCAGAGTTATTGTATCACCTGATGAAATTGATGACTTGAAGTCATATCGATTGGCTCGAGACATTAAAAATCAAATCGAAGAAGAATTACAATATCCTGGTCACATCAAAGTGACAGTTGTAAGAGAAACAAGAGCAGTTGAGTATGCGAAATAATTTTTAACAGACCTAATTTATTGGGTCTGTTTTTTCGTTTATATAGTAAGTAATAGGGACTGATTACAGGAAATCAATTTGTATAATTGTTAAATTTAAAAAATAAAAATAAGCTAGAAGTTAGACGTTATTTTATAACGTTAACTTCTAGCTTTTAAAGTCTCGTTCTTTAATAATTATTTAAGTTGTAAATCAGTTTTTCTTAATTCAGAAATAATTTCAGCAGTATCGTAGCAGTTTGTAGCGATATTTGAATATCTTTCTGCTAAACGATAAGCATTGATATATAATTCTAAACTTTCTTTAGCAATATCTTCAGCATCCTCTGATTTTGATGGATTAGCTTTAACTACTAATTCTGCAAATTTTTCAGGATCAATGTTAATTGACATATTATTATTACAACTCCTATTATTTTTATAAATTTATATTACCATATGTTATATACATGCTAAAGTAAAGTGAGGCATAAATTTGAATAGAGTCCAAATCATCTCTTTAAATCTATTCCTATTTGAATTAAACTGTTTTTATGAGAGGATGAACATTTAATGAGAATATTATTTATCGGGGATATTGTTGGTAAAATTGGCAGAAATGCTATTAGTGAATATTTGCCAAAAATTAAGCAAGCATATAAACCAACAGTTAGTATCGTAAATGCAGAAAATGCTGCTCATGGTAAAGGTTTAACGGAAAAAATTTACAAACAATTATTAAGAGATGGCGTAGACTTTATGACAATGGGGAATCATACGTACGGCCAACGTGAAATTTACGATTTTATTGATGATGCTAAAAGAATGGTTCGCCCAGCGAATTTCCCAAGCGAAGCTCCTGGTGTTGGAATGCGCTTTATTCAAATTAATGATATTAAATTAGCAATTATTAACTTACAAGGTCGTTCATTTATGCAAGATATAGACGATCCGTTTAAAAAAGCAGATCAATTGATTGAAGAAGCAAAAAAAGAAACAAATTATATCTTTGTAGATTTCCATGCTGAAACTACATCAGAGAAAAATGCTATGGGATGGTATTTAGATGGTAGAGCAAGCGCAGTAGTTGGTACACATACGCATATACAAACATCTGACGATCGTATTTTACCCCAAGGAACTGGATATATTACCGACGTAGGAATGACAGGTTATTACGATGGTATACTAGGAATTAATCGCGATGAAGTAATTGAACGCTTTATCACAAGTTTACCTCAAAGACATGTAGTTCCAAATGATGGAAGAAGTGTTCTTTCAGGTGTTATCATTGATTTAGATAAAAATGGTAGAACGAAACACATTGAAAGAATTTTAATCAATGACGATCATCCTTTTAATAAATAATATATTTTGCGTTTAATAATTTTTATTGAAAATGGATTTATTATAGTCCATTAGTATGAATTTAATCAAATGCCACTGTTGACATAGTAAGACGGTGGCTATTTTTGTTATTATTTAAGATGAATTATTTCCACAGGAGGCATATGATATGAAATCACAAATATCATGGAAAGTGGGCGGACAACAAGGTGAAGGAATTGAATCAACAGGTGAAATATTCGCCACAGCAATGAACCGCAAAGGTTATTATTTATATGGCTATAGACATTTCTCTAGTCGTATTAAAGGTGGCCATACAAATAATAAAATTAGAGTATCTATCGAACCAGTTCACGCGATTAGCGATGACTTAGATATTTTAGTCGCATTTGACCAAGAAACAATTGAATTAAATCATCATGAGATGAGAGAAGATAGCATTATCATTGCAGATGCTAAAGCAAAACCGACTAAACCTGAAGATTGTCGTGCACAATTAATTGAATTACCTTTTACGAGCACTGCTAAAGAGTTAGGTACAGCGCTTATGAAGAACATGGTAGCAGTAGGCGCAACATGTGCAATTATGGATTTAGACACGAACACGTTTGAAGAACTTATTCATAACATGTTCAGTAAAAAAGGCGATAAAGTCGTTGAAATGAATATTGAAGCGTTAAACCAAGGATACAACTTAATGAAAGAACAATTATCTGAGGTTGAAGGCGACTTCACTTTAGAAGCAAATAATGAAGATCCACATTTATATATGATTGGTAACGATGCAATCGGATTAGGCGCTATCTCAGCAGGTTCAAGATTTATGGCTGCTTATCCTATTACACCCGCTTCAGAAATTATGGAGTATATGATTGCGAATGTTCCTAAAGTTGGGGGCACAGTTGTTCAAACTGAAGACGAAATTGCAGCGGCTAACATGGCTATTGGAGCCAACTATGCCGGAGTAAGAGCATTTACAGCTAGTGCTGGACCAGGTTTATCATTAATGATGGAAGCTATTGGTTTATCAGGTATGACTGAAACGCCATTGGTTATTGTTAATACTCAACGTGGAGGTCCTTCAACAGGGTTACCTACGAAACAAGAACAATCAGATTTAATGCAAATGATATATGGTACACATGGTGATATTCCTAAAATTGTCGTAGCTCCAACTGACGCTGAAGATGCATTCTATTTAACAATGGAAGCTTTTAATTTAGCAGAAGAATATCAATGCCCAGTTATTGTATTAAGTGATTTACAATTATCTTTAGGTAAACAAACTGTTAAAAATCTTGATTATAATAAAATTCAAATTAAACGTGGAGAGTTATTACAATCTGATATAGAACGTGAAGAAGACGATAAACAATACTTTAGACGTTATGCGTTAACAGGTAATGGCGTATCTCCTAGACCGATTCCAGGAGTTAAAGGTGGTATTCACCATGTGACTGGCGTTGAGCATAATGAAGAAGGTAAACCAAGTGAAGCAGCTGAAAACAGACGTCAACAAATGGAAAAACGTATGCGTAAAACAGCTGATTTATTAATTGAAAATCCTGTTGAGTTAAATGAAAAACATGACGAAGCGGATATATTATATATTGGATTTATTTCAAGTAAAGGTGCAATTCAAGAAGGTACTAAACGCTTAAATGAAAAAGGTATCAAAGTAAATACAATGCAAATTCGTCAATTGCACCCTCTACCAGTAGAAATGATTCAAAATGCTATTGATAAAGCTTCAAAAGTAGTTATTGCAGAACATAACTATCAAGGACAATTAGCAAATATTATTAAAATGAACACAAATGTTCAAAGTAAATTAATCAACCAAACTAAATATGATGGTACACCATTCTTACCTCATGAAATTGAAGAAAAAGGTTTAGAAATAGCTAAAGAAATTAAGGAGTTGGTTTAATTGGCTACATTTAAAGATTTCCGAAATAATGTTAAGCCAAATTGGTGCCCAGGTTGTGGTGATTTCTCTGTTCAAGCAGCTATCCAAAAAGCAGCAGCTAATGTAGGACTTGAACCAGAAGAAGTAGCAATCATTACAGGTATAGGTTGCTCAGGTCGTTTATCAGGTTACATTAATTCATATGGTGTTCATGGTATTCATGGACGTGCTTTACCATTAGCTCAAGGCGTTAAAATGGCTAATAAAGATTTAACTGTTATTGCTTCAGGAGGAGATGGAGACGGTTATGCGATTGGTATGGGACATACTATTCACGCTTTACGCCGTAATATGAATATGACTTATATTGTTATGGATAACCAAATTTATGGTTTAACAAAAGGTCAAACTTCTCCTTCTTCAGCAGTTGGATTTGTAACTAAATCTACGCCTAAAGGTAATATTGAAAAAAATGTAGCGCCATTAGAATTAGCATTGTCTTCAGGTGCGACATTTGTAGCACAAGGATTCTCAAGTGATATTAAAGCATTAACAAAATTAATTGAAGATGCCATTAACCATGATGGCTTCTCATTCGTAAATGTGTTCTCACCATGCGTAACATATAATAAAATTAATACGTATGACTGGTTTAAGGAACATTTAACTAGTTTAGATGATATTGAAGGATACGATCCAACGGATAAACAATTAGCTATGAAAACTGTATTAGATCATGAATCTTTAGTTAAAGGTATTGTTTATCAAGATACAGAAACACCTTCATATGAATCTCAAATTGAAGAATTAGAAGAAAGTGCATTATCTAAAAGAGATATCCATATTTCAGAAGAAGATTTCAATAAATTAACAGCACAATTCGTATAATATTAGTTGCTCATACTTAGATTAGTCTAATTTAAGTATGAGTTTTTTATTATTAAAGGAAAATAAAAACTTTTAAACAAAAGTAAGTTTTATTAAAAATTAGTAAAACTACTTTTTATAATAAATTTAAAGGGAAGACCTTTAATATATTATTAAAAAGTGGGGTTTCTATGGATAAATATAAATCAATGACAGAATTAGAAGAACAAACAAAAGAAAATGAAGATTGGGAAATTGTAAGTAATGATCTAAGAAGTAATGTGACTATATTAGCTATACATGGAGGCGGAATTGAACCAGCGACTACAGAATTAGCATGTGTGATTGCGGAGCAAGGCCAATATAATTATTTTGCTTTTAATGGTATTAGAAGCAAAGGGAACAATGAGTTGCATGTTACTTCTATCCATTATGATAATGAAATAGCAATGAATCTTGTGAATAATAGTGACATAGCAGTAACGATACATGGTTGCTCAGGTGATGAAAGTGTTGCATACATAGGAGGAAAAGATATAGAACTTAAAGAAGCTATCGGAAGTGGTTTAGCAGACATAGGCTTAGATATTCAAGCTGCTCCAAGTAATATGGCTGGTGCTCAAGATAATAATATTGTAAATCGTACTACTAAAGGTGCGGGTGTTCAGATTGAACTTTCTTCAAAATTAAGAAAATCTTTATTTAAAAATAAGAAAAGTAATTTCAAAAGCAGACAAGATCAATCAAATTGGGATAATTTAATGTACGATATTGCTAAAGCAATTAATAAAGCGATTGAAAGTGTAAATTAGATAAGTCATTTAAGTATAAGAGTGCTAAAATAAATATGAATATAATTTATAGAGGTGAATGAATAATGCAAGATACTTTAATGAGTATTCAAATTGTACCAAAAACACCAAATAATGAGGATGTCATTCCGTATGTTGATGAAGCGATTAAAGTTATAGGAGAATCTGGCTTACATTTCCGAGTAGGTCCACTTGAAACAACAGTTCAAGGAGATATGAGTGAATGCTTAATTTTAATTCAAAAATTAAATGAACGTATGGTTGAATTAGAATGTCCAAGTATTATTAGCCAAGTGAAGTTTTATCACGTCCCAGAAGGCATTTCAATTGAAACGTTAACTGGCAAATACGACGAAGCTTAATAACACTTTATCGAGACCAAGGCATGTTGAATGTCTTGGTTTTTTATATTTTATAGAAGGATTTTAATGACACTATTCATCATTTATTTAAATTTAAAAGAATAAAAAATTAGCGAATTTTATTTTTATTTTGGCTTTAAAAAACTTTACTATTTTATGAATTCTTTTGAACTCTTTTTGCACTTTATGATTAATTTTAATATAATGTACTAATGATATTAGGGCATATAGA
>NZ_PPRC01000082.1 GCF_002902565.1 Staphylococcus petrasii
CTTAATATTCAGACAATTTTTTATTTAATAGAGAGTAACAATAATTGTTCATAATTAATTGGTTATAAAAATTTGCTTGTTTTTTTAAACAAAGTAATAAATAATCAAAATATTGTTTTATTAAGTACTTTTTCGTTTACTTCTTAATTTTATTTAGTTATAATTAACTAAATAATATAGCATTAAATTAATTTATCAAAATTTATTTAATCTAAATTATTAAAAGTATTTTAACGACTAAATGACGTTATATATAGATTTAACGGGCGCACTTATTATATAGAGGATATTAATTAGGGAGGTTTCCAATATGGCTATTTCAAAAATAAATGATTGTTTTGAATTATTAGCGATGATTACTTACGCTGATAAATTAAAGAGTATTATTAAAAAAGAATTTTCAATTAGTTTTGAAGAATTCGCAGTTTTAACTTATATCAGTCAAAGCAAAGAAGACGAGTATTATTTGAAAGATATTATTAATCACTTAAACTACAAACAACCACAAGTAGTTAAAGCTGTTAAAAACTTATCTCAAGAAGATTATTTCGATAAAAAACGTAACGAGCATGATGAAAGAACTGTTTTAATTCTTGTAAATGCGACTCAACGTAAAAAAATCGATGACTTATTAAACAAAGTAAACAATCGTATAGAAGAAGCTAACAAAGAAACAGATTTATAATTTCTTGATGGCTTCATAAAGAATTGTCCGCACAGTTTTCGACTATGTGGACTTTTTTTATGCGCAATTTTCTATATTTTTGCGTATTTGATTTCCTTTTCTACATAAAAAATAAACTATACTCAATGATGTCAGATTGGTATAGTTTATTGAAATATTAATAAGTATTAATCATTTTGTTGTGTAATATGTTCTACATTTTTCAAAAATTCTAAATAGATAGTGAGAAATTTATCTGCCTCTTCTACATAAGGCGCATGGCCTGATGATTCAAATAGAACCTTCTCAACGTGTTGGAAGCGCTCTTCTAATTTATAATGTTCTTTATCATCAATGATTGGATCGTATCGACCATTGATAATAAGCGTTGGGACTCTAACAGAACGCGTGAACTCCCTGTTTGTGTTGACTGTATCTAAAAGCGCTCGACTCGCTATTGCGCTATCTTCAGAACATGGTTTACTATATAAGCGTTGGCGTTGAAACCACTTCATTGCTTCTTTCTGTTCTTTATAAATATAAGGAAATAATAATAATAGCGCTTCAGATTTATTAAACCCGGCGATTTCATCTTGGTGCTCAATCATTAATTTCGTAAAACCATGAACGATATCTTCTGCTTTGGAAGAAATGATGGTTAAAGATAAAACTTTATCTTCATGTTTCTCAGTAAATTCTCTGGCAATAATGCCTCCCATATCATGTCCTAAAATATGCGCATGTTGAACATTAAGTTTATTCATTAAAATATATAAATCTTTAACGTGATCCGTTAAATTATATGAATTCGGATGAGAAGATTTGCCATGACCTCTAACATCATAAGTAATCACTTTATATTGATCTTGCAGTTCCTGTTTTAATTTATGAAACGCAGCTGAATTACCATCTAAGCCATGAATTAATATAATGGGAAGACCTTGTCCTTCTTCTTGATAAGCTATCTTCGTTCGGTTTAACGTTTCGATCTTCTTCATATTGGCACCTCCCTTAGTTGTTACTATACCCAATTCAATAAATTTTACGCTATGAATGTAAATACTATTAATTCTTTTTTTATTTAATAATTTTGAAAATAAAATTCAAAAAAACTCAAGTGTTATCATACGTTAATAACACTTGAGTAATAAATAATCTTATTAAATTTTTGTTCTTGAGGACAGTCGCACAGTATAAAATACTACTAATACAACAATAAGTATCCAAATAATTAATGAAGCTATTTGAGCTATTTCCGGTTTTGTCAAAACAGCATCTATTGTTTTTTGGCAAAGTAATAAACCAATGCCAGTGTATTCTATTTTTTTAATAAAGAGTCCAGTTAAGCTAAAAATAATACCGACAAAAAAGACAAATTGATGACTATAAATAGTGATGGGAACAATGCCCCAAGTGAAATTAAATGCACGCATAATGATTAAAATCAAAGCAATCACTGCAATCACATATCCGATTATAATTTCAAATCGATTGCTATAAAGATATTTTTTCCTATCTATTCGAATATTGATAAAAATAGTTATAGGCAGTATCACAATACAATAAAAGATTGAAATCGCTGTTGCTGCTTGGAATGGCACATATTGTTTATCATATAAATAAGAAATTAAGATGAAATTCATAATAAAAAAGATGACTGGATTCAATTGTAACCCAAAGAGGTTACGTTGAATGATTAAAATAATTTGTGCTGGTGATTTACCTCTATATTCCAAATAATCTTGATCTTTTGTTTCAGATTTTTTTAAATCTGTACGCAAATTTTCTTTTATGTCATCAATTAAATTGGGCGCCATACCTTTATGACTAAAATAATCGTTAATATTTTCAAGTAACACTTTATCGTTAGTTCTCATGAGTTACTCCTTTGTTAGACTGCTAGTAATTTTCTTACTGAATAAGAAATAAGATTCAACTTTCTCTATCTCAATCATAATTGAATGATTCAATTAGAAATTTTATCATACATTTGTGCAATTTTCTTGTATATATCAAGTCCATTTAGATGTGACTCCAGGAAAT
Source organism: Staphylococcus petrasii (assembly GCF_002902565.1). GTDB lineage: Bacteria > Bacillota > Bacilli > Staphylococcales > Staphylococcaceae > Staphylococcus > Staphylococcus petrasii. Next base: position 2,708 of record NZ_PPRC01000082.1, read on the forward strand.
ATCGCTTACAAGACGAATACTATTTATATATAAAAAGCGACAATTCCTACATTATTCAATAGAAATTGTCGCTTTACTTTATTACAAATATTTAACTCTTAAGTGTTCCTTATAAATATTTAGAGTGCTTTTTATTATTGAGTAACATCAATACGGTATAATTTTAAGACTTTATCTTTTGGACCGTTCGAACCGAATTGATAGCTTGTATTACCTTTTTGAATGTAACCGAAGTTACCACTTACTTTGTTATATTGAGCGCGTGTAATCGCATTTTGACCAACACTTTGTTTAACTTGATTATAAGTTGGGCCATTTGCTGCGTTATAAGTCATAGAAATTCTTGTTACGTAGCCTTGGTTTTGTTTACCTTTAGCTGTTACTACAATTAAACCTTTAGCAGTACGATATTCGTAATAGCCTTCGTTAGTGTTTGGATTTTTAGAATAGATCGGAGTGCCATATTTATTATTTACATTTTTAATTGATTCACCAAGTGTAATATTCTCTAATGTTTTTTGTCCTTGAGTTAATTGTTGAACTGTTTGAATTGAATTTCCGCTAGCTGCTTCAGCATGGTTAACGCCTACTCCTGTCATTACTAGTCCTGAAACTAAAAATGCTGCTACTAATTTTTTCATAAGCACTCTCTCTCCTTTATCTCATTCTTCTCTTGTGCTTACTCATAGTATACCCCAATTATTACTAAAATAACACCTTTATTACAGATTTATTACAAATTTTTTCAATTTCTGTAACAACTAAATTTTTAGACTATATAAATCATCAAATTTTTTAGCGTTCAGGCATATTTTCCTTAATAAATGGTACGACATCTTCAACAAATTTTTCTTGTTCTTCTTCAAAAGGATATAAACTTGATTCGGTAAATACATCAAAACGTGCATTACCAATTAAGTCTGCAACTTCTTTTGATTCAATCGTAGTCACACGTTCTCCATATTCACTTGCAACAATGAATGTCGGTTTCATTACATGTTCAAATACTTCGCCAATGCCTTCTTGTTTGAAGACATCTTCAACCGCTTCCGTTTCTTCTTTAGTAGAAATTGCATTTGTATCTTCCACATGTTTTAAAAATTTATTAACTTTACGTGGTTTATAATATCTACGTTTTTCTAAGAATTTATCTTGTTTTTCGTCATCCCAGTTACGAATTTTATGTGCATATTTTCTAAATAAGCGCTCTTCTGGTAACTCTCCATCAATTGAAGTTGGTGTCACTAACACTAATGAAGAAACGTAATCTTTGTAACGATTTGCTAAGTCAGCCACAATATTAGCACCCATTTCATGTCCGATAAATGCTGCCTCATCTATATATAAATAATCTAATAATAGAATAATATCATCTGCAAATTCATTAAATTTGATTTGTCTAGGCTTGTCTGAATACCCATGACCTCTTAAATCCAATAATACTACTTGGAATGATTTTGCCAGTTCTTTTGCTACATTTTGAAAAATTGAAGCATTCTCATATGCAGTATGTACTAATACTACCGGGTAGCCTTCTCCCATCGTATTATAATTTAGAGAAAGTCCTCCTCTTCTAGTAAATAAATCCATCTTAGTTATCTCCTTTCTGTGTTATATCAATCGGTAAGATAGATAATAATTCTTCAACTGTTGTAATAATGTAATCTACCTCTTCTTCAAGAGGTTCTAAATCATCATCGTCATGTTTAAACCATACACTTACCATACCCATTGCGCGGGCTGGTGCAACATCATTTAACGCATCATCGCCAACATACATAATTTCTTCTGGTAAAACGTCTAATTGATCAATCATGTCTTCGAAAATACGCGGATGGGGCTTGCGATATCCTACTGTTTCGGAAGTAGATAAATAATTAATCACGTGTCCTATACCTAAAGAGTGTAAGCGAAATTGCTTAATTTTCGATTTCCCGTTTGCGATGACACCTAAAAGATAGTTACTTTCAGATAGCTTTTCCAACGTATAAAGTGTGTCATAGTATGGAAAGACATAACGGTAAAAATGCATTTCGAAATCGTGAAACAAATCTTTCCAAGTTAATCTATCTATGTGAAATTGTTTAATAATCGCCTTGTATAAATCAGGTTTATCGTTGTCTTCATCATCATCTAATTCGATAAATTTCTTTTTAAAATCAGCTAATTGAACATGCACAAAATAATCGTGAAAACGCTCATACTGCTCTTCAATAAATTTGTCTCTAGACTTTGTTCTATCTAATAAAGTACCTTCTAAGTCAAAGACAATCGCTTTTATATGACTTAAGTCCATTCTCATTTTCCCTCTTCACTATAATAGTATTCTTATTTTAGCAAATCGCGTCAGCTAACGTAATAGTTTGGACTGGGAAATTAAAATATAGAATAAAGCTGGTATTCCGATTAAAGCTAAAACAATACTTGCCGGAATTTGTATAGGATTAATAATAATACTCCCTATCCAATCAGCAAATAACATCATTGTCGCCCCAATCAAAATATTAAGAACCATTTGCGCCCCTATGGTATAACGCCAATAGTATCGGCGTATAAGTTGAGGTATAACCATACCTATGAACCCAATTACACCGACATACGCGACAGCAATAGCAGTCATAATTGAAGCCAATGTAAGTACGATAAATGTCACACGCTGAACATTTAACCCAAGAGATTGGCTCTTCAACTCGCCTAGTTGTAGCAACTTAATGGATGGTATCATGCCGAATAATATAGCTACGCTAGGTATCGCCACAGCACAAATATATATCATCTCTTTCGTTTCAGCTACCGCGAAACTTCCAAAGAAATAATTAGCAATTTGATTCATCTGACTAGGTTTAATTAACACTAGTATATATAACAACGCATTAAATAACGCTCCAATCATTAACCCAGTCACAATTAATATTTTAACGGGATAACCTTTAGAAACCATAGTCGCAATGGTTAAAACGATGATTAACGTCAAGATACTAAAGCCTATTGAAAAAATAGGGATCCAAATAAAGGAAAGCCCTAAAAATAGCGCTAAGCCTGAGCCGAATGTCGCGCCACTAGCTAGTCCAAGGGTAAAGCTATCAGCAAGAGGATTATTCAATACAGTTTGAAACATTTGCCCTGCTAACGTTAAAATAGCCCCGGTAATAAGCGCCTCAAGTGTTCTTGGAATTCTCACTTTATAAAGAATGGTTTGATTAAATGAATCATTTAACGATCCTAATTCCCAACATAAACTTAAACTCGTTATGACACATAAACACACAATCCAAATCATAAATGTAACGTAAATTTTCTTTGTCATAATCTCCACTCTGTCATATGTTTAATATATTGCTCATTATAACTAATATTTAAAAAGCGGTGTAGCTCATCAATACATTGAACTACACCACTTCAATACTTTAGTATTCAATATTTAACGTTTATAAATGGCGTCTCTTAACTGTTTTAATCCTTCATCAATACGTGGACCTGGACGAGAAATTTCATCGCCATTTACAGTTTCAACACGTTCATTTTTTATCGCATTAATTTGGCTGAAACCATCGCGTTGCTTAATAATTTTATAATAATCTGCTTTAGAAATACCTTCTGTCGAAATTAAAATATCAGGATTTTTCTTAATGATACTTTCTTTATCTACAGCTTTCCAACCTTTAATATTTGAAAAGCTATTTTCAGCGCCTAACTTTTCAAGCATATCATTAAAGAATGTATCTTTACCGGCTGTATAAATCTCAGGTTTAGAAGATACTTCCATAAAGACACTTTGTTTTTTATTATGTCTTGGAACTGACTTAATCACTTTATCGACATTTCGTTTTGTTTCATCTACTAAGTCATCGGCTTCTTTCTCACGACCAGTGACTTTACCAATTTGTTTAAATGTATCATATGTTTGATCTAATGATTGCGCATCTTTAACGTAAACTACCTTCACACCACTGTTTGCTACACTATCTAGAATTTTTTTAGAAGAACCTTTTTGAGATTCATGGGCAAGAATTAAATCAGGTTTCGCTTTAAGTAACGCTTCTTTATTTAGGTTCATTGAATCAAACTGTTTTTTCCCTTTTTTAACGTCTTTAGGGTAATCATCTACAGTTGAAACCCCTACAATATTTTTTCCTAATCCTAGTTCATACAAAATTTCTGTGTTACTTGGCATTAAGGAAATGATGCGTTTATATGATTTGTCATTTGCCTTATCATCTTTGGAAGATGTCTGTTCGGTTGTTTTATCTGATTGCTGATTTTGTTTATTTCCTTCTTTATGTTGATTGCTTTGACTACATGCTGCTAACACAAGTACTAATGCTAGAAGTATAAACCACACCTTACTATTCTTCATTGAAACATTAAACATTCCCTTCCTATTTCTATGTATATATTTATCATACCAAATTATTTTTCTCATTAAATTAAATTTTTAATATTTTATTGTATATATTTATATTATTGTTTGTTTTACTTAATTTTCCTGAAAAGAAGGCAAAATAAAGACACCGCTAACTTCTTAATGTAGAAATAGTCGGTGTCATTTCAATCAATTATTCACCTTTAGGATTTGGACCGTATTTATTCATACCTGGTCGACTATATGAAGCGCAATATACAACTGCAATAATTAGTAGTATTAATAAAGCAATCGAGATAGCCACAGATATAATACTTACGATGATGAGTCCCACCCCTGTATAGGAGCTGTCCAGAGAATAATCCACATAATCTTCAGTCAACATGCGTATGTTTTGTAACAACATAAAAATAAATAAAATGAGCGGAATAGTCATCGTCCGACCAACGTCATGAAAACGACGCACTGACATCGTGAAGATTCCTATAAAAATCACTAAATCAATAATGTTATAAATCGTATCGAAAAATGTTTCTGCCCCAAAACTCCAAGACAGTAAATCACAAATTAGACTTAAGACAATTAAAATTAGAGTGGTATCCAAAATCGCAAACCAATAATGGCGACGTCTTGTACGTCCATGAATGTTAAAATAATTCTTCCAAAATAATTGAAATGCTTCAACCATCGCTTAATCTCCTTTAAATATGTGTGTTGTTATTTTAATCATTACACATTTTAGAAGTTAAGCAAATAGTTTATTGAAGATACGCTTGAATTGCATCTGCAATAAATTTATTTAGGTTATCATTGCGTCCTTTATTAATATTTTTCGCAAAGCGTTCATCATTTTCATAAGTGAGAGCCATATACTCTAAAAATTGATTATCTGCATTAGGTACTTGTATGCGTAAAATATCTTTTAATTCTTTAATATATTGATAGACCTGTTCGTCATTAGCTTGATGCCCATTGTCTAAGAAAGTATTCATTTCATCGAAGAATTGATTAAATTGATGGCTTATTTCTTTATCAGTGCGTTGTTTATCTGTTTTATTTAATGTATTACGCTGCTCTTTAAATGCTTGGTAATATTTCGTATCACCATATTTCATTTCTGCTTCTTTATCATACTGTTGTTGAATATCATAATCATCAAATTTATCCATATTAATCTCCTCATTTTTATGGTTTTTGAGATGATGGTCTAGATAGTTAATCATTTGATTAAGTTGATCGCGTTTTTGTACAAGCTGACTAACGTTTTCTTCCAAAATTTTATTTTTTTCAGAAATACTTTTATCAAAATAGCTTTGAATGTCCTCAAGTGATAAATTCAGTTGCCTTAAAAATAAAATGGTTTGAAGTTTGGCAATGTCTTGCGTCGAATAATATCGATAACCATTGTCTGTAACAAGACTTGGCAGAAGTAATTTTATTTCATGATAATAATGTAAAGTGCGTGTGCTGACATCTGTAATTTGGCTAATTTCTTTAGGGGTAAAATAATCTTTCTTCTTCATTTGTTGTTATACCACCTTAACGTTTAATTCTTTATGATTAAATTATAGTCATCATCTACAAAGGAGTATGCGCTATGACGTAACGTTAAGGTCAACCTTTTTCTATAAAATATTTATCTAAAAAGGTATAGCGTTCTTCTCCTTTTCCATTAAAATAATTTTTCCCAAAATTATCCAATAACGCATGGAATTCATTCGCATCTTGATTTGTAAAATGAGAAGGCAAGGTAATTTGCTTTTTAAATTTATCGTAACTTTCTGTATGGGTATAGCCTAACTTACTATACAAACGTCTTGTGTAACTATCAGGGATAAACTCGACACCTTCAAAGACATAGACGAGTAAAACATCAGCAGTTTCGCTACCAATCCCACGAATTTTTAGTAATTCTTTTCTTAAGTTATCGCCATAATATTGAGCAATTTTTTCATAATCAAAATTAAATTGATTTAACCACTGAAATAAAGCGTGAATGGCTTTTCCTTTATTTTTATAAAATCCGCTAGATCGGATGACTTCTTGTAATTCTTCTAATGGGAGATCCAGAATCTTTTGAGGTTCAAATTGCGTTTCCTCTCTTAATCTTAATAATGCCATATCTGCATTCTTCCAATTCGTATTCTGTACAAGAATTGCCCCAAGCATCATTTCCTCCGGTGTTTCTGCTGGCCACCAACCTTGTGGGCCCATGTGCTTCAATAGTTCGTTATAAAGTGTTTCTGTACTAAGCATCTCTATTTCCACTCCATTCATCACATAACAACACCCTCACAAATCGAAATTTATGAGGGTATAACAAAAATATTTAAAATAATTTGATTATATAATTACATAGATTCTGGTGCAGATACACCTACTAATGCTAGAGCATTGTGGAATGTAATTTTAACAGCTTCTACTAATGCCACGTGTGCTTTTGTTTTTTCTGCATCATCTGTTAATACTTTTTCAGCATTATAGAATTTGTGAAATGCAGAAGCTAAATCTTGAATATAATTTGTTAAACGATGTGGTGCGCGACTTTCTGCTGCACTTTCAATTGTTGGTTCAAATTCAGCAACTTTCTTCAATAAGTCAATTGCTTTTTCATTAGTGATTGTTGAAAAGTCTGCGTCAGTTGTTACTTCGACACCTTGTTCTTTCGCTTGTTTCAAGATTGAACAGATACGTGCATGCGCATATTGTGCATAATAAATAGGGTTATCTTGTGATTGTTCTTTCGCAAGTTCTAAATCAAAGTCGAAGTGTGAATCTGGGCTACGCATTGTTAAGAAGTAACGTGCGGCATCAATACCTACTTCATCCATGATTTCACGTAATGTAATCGCATTACCAGTACGCTTACTCATTTTCACTTCTTCACCGTTTTGCATTAAACGTACCATTTGCATAATTTGGATTTCAAGACGATCACTATCTACGCCAAATGTTTCAAGACTTGCTTTAAGGCGATTGATATAACCATGATGATCGGCACCCATTAAGTCGATTAAGATGTCATTGCCACGATTGATTTTATTATAGTGATAAGCAGTATCTGGTGTGAAGTAAGTGTAATTACCATCTTTTTTGATTAATACACGGTCTTTATCATCTTTAAAGTCTGACGTACGTAGCCAAGTCGCACCGTCTGCTTCATATGTGTAACCTAATTGGTTCATTTTGTCTAAAGTTTCTTTAATCGCACCATTTTCATATAAAGATGTTTCACTGAACCAGTTATCGAAATGTACATTGAAATCTGCTAAGTCTTTTTTCAATTTATCCATTTCATAATCGACACCTAATTGTCTGAACGTTTTTAGACGTTCATCATCAGAGTAGTCTTTCATTTCAGGATGTTTATCTGCTAAATCTTTACCGATTTCAATAATATCTTTACCGTTATAGCCATCAGCTGGCATTTCGTGGTTAGTATCTCCAAGCGCTTTAAAGAAACGAGTTTCAATTGAACGTGCTAAGTTAGTAATTTGATTACCAGCGTCATTAATATAGTACTCACGAGTTACATCATAACCAGCAGCAATTAAAATATTTGCTAAAGAATCACCTACAGCCGCATTTCGAGCATGGCCAATGTGTAAATCACCTGTTGGGTTAGCTGAAACATATTCTAATAAGATTTTTTTATTTTTTGGTTCTTCAGAATAACCAAATTTATCGCCTTTATTAATTGCCTCTGGAATTACTGCAGTTAAATATTGATTATCTAAGTAGAAGTTAATAAACCCAGGACCTGCAATGTCTACTTTTTTAACATTGGCTTTACTTGTATCCAAATTATCAACGATCGCTTGAGCAATCTCACGCGGATTACGTTTAGCAATTTTAGTTAATACCATCGCGATATTAGTTGAATAGTCTCCATTTTTAGTATCTTTTGGAATTTCAATTTTAATTTCAGGAATATCTTCAGCAAGTTCAGCTTTTTTAATACTTGTTTCAATCTCTTGTACTAACGTTTGTTTTACTTGTTCAATAATATTCATTAGCCTATCTCCTTATAATTAATTTCATATTGATATGAGCCCATTTTTTCATCATTTTGATGTAACTCGTATTGAATTTTTAACTTTCCACCATTGTCATTAACGAAGTGAAGTATACTACGTGTTTTCACTGTTAATGGAATACGCCCAGCTGGAATGTCATAAAGTGTTGTTGTTTCTTGACCTTCGATAAAGTGGAGATTCATATTAATATCACCTTTGCGTATTAATTTTACACCACTTTCTTCAATCTTAATCGTCACATTAACAACCGCTTCTTCAATTTGTTCTTGATAACGAATGTAGTCAGCATTCTTTTTCTGCCAAGATCCTTGTGCTGCAAACTCAAATTTTTGCTTCTCACCATTTTGTTTTAAGACTTGTTTCGTTTGAATGTTTATATTCTTATCCAACGTTAGACTCACCTTAACTTCTAAATAATACAAATTATTATAGCATAGATTGAGTAGTGCTTGTAGTTGATAGATATAGGTTATTAAGGCATTTTAAAGAAATTTAAATATGTCTTTTTTTACAGCGTAAATTCGGAAAGACAACTGACTTAATAATGATAAATAGGCGACTATAGTCACGCCTAAAAATCCCCTCACTACTGCAATAGTGAGGGGATTGGTGTATTCATACTAGAATTCTTGTTAATTAAATTATAACACTGCTCAGTAGTGAAATGGAAAAAGTTACTTTTAATAGAGTGTATTTTTACAATATTAACTAATGTGGTGTTCTAACTCATTATTTACGTTTAGCTAAGTCTGCTTTAGACTCAATTTCTACAATATCATAATTATACTTTTCCAAAAGTATTGTATATTTCCAGAAATAAATGATGCCGAAAGTCAATGTTGTAACAAATAGTAAGAATTTATACATTTGTGTGTCCTCTTATTTCATATTTTAGTTAATTTAACTACTTTAATTATACCATTAAACTGGAAAATAATTTTTATATCATCGATTAATTTACTATAGAGCAAAATAAAAACACTTGCTTTCTCGTGTAAACGTAGAAAACAAGCATTTTAAACTAATATTAATTAACTTCACAAGCCGTGCCATCTTTGTCACGATCTAAACTATCGTCATAAGCTGGACTTCCTTTAGCAACACCATTTGGGTACACCTGTCTTAAGGCAGTACAATTTGCGAAACTAGTAGTGCTAGCAGATTCACTGGCATTTGCCACACTTTCTTCTTGAGTAGATTGAGGTTCATTACTATTTACTTCAGTTGAACTATCTTGTAAATTAGTATCTTTATTCTCTTCTTTAGTTAGTGGCTCTTTATAATAAGAATCATTGTCCTTTTCATTATTTTGAGAATTGTCATTCTCCTCGTTCTGCTCATTATCGTTTTCTTCAGCACTTTCTTGCGTTGCAGTTTCTTGACTGCTAACCTCTTTTAAATTGTCTTCTGAAGTCTCGTCTTCAACTGTATCTTCTTCAGTACTTTTTTCTTGAGTTCTTTTTTCAGAAGTAATTTTATCTTCATTATGAGTATCATCTTTTGGTGTAACAAATATAGCGTTACATCCACCTATTAACATAATTAATAATATTAAAACTCCAAAACAACCTAAACACCCACAACAACCTCGAGAACCGTTATTATCCATTTTTTATTCTCCCTTTAAAATAATATTATGTATAAATTAATTGTAAAATACATTATAATTAGTTTCAATTTTAATTTTACAAACGAAAAATTTAAAAAATGGATAAAAAGTATAGCTTTAACAAATAAAAATTAGCTCGTAAGAATATGTTTTTTAATCAAGTCTTACGAGCTACCACAATGTGAGTGAGAACTAATTATTTATATCTTCATTTAAAATTTAATTACCATGCGTCCGGTAATTGTTCCTTCTTCCATTTCCTCAAAAATGTCATTAATTTCTTCTAATTCACGAGTTTGAACTTTTGGTACAACTTTTCCTTCTGCAGCAAATTGGAAAGCTTCTTTCAAATCTTGTCGTGTACCCACTAATGAGCCAATGACTTCAATGCCATCTAGCACTAAACGTGGAATTTCTAAATCCATTTTTTCAACTGGTAAACCAACCGCTACGACACGCGCCCCTGCCTTAACAACATCTACTGCTTGGTTAAATGGTGTTTTAGCAACTGAAGTCACCACTGTAGCATCTAACCCTTTATTATCTGTTGCTTTATTGACTTCTTCAACGGCATCTTGATTAAGTGTATTGATTACTACATCTGCCCCTAATTCTTTAGCGAAATTTAATTTATCATCGTTGATATCAAATGCTACCACTTTAGCGTTAAACACATTCTTCGCGTATTGAAGCGCTAAGTTACCTAAACCACCCACGCCAAAGATACCAATCCATTGACCTGGTCTAATATTACTTACTTTCACCGCTTTATAAGTTGTGACGCCAGCACATGTAATAGATGAAGCTGCTGCTGGATCTAAATCTTCAGGAACTTTGACTGCATAATCCGCTGTAACAATTACTTGCTCAGCCATTGCCCCATCGACTGTATAACCAGCATTTTTCACGTCACGACATAGCGTTTCACGTCCTGTCGTACAATATTCGCAATGCCCGCAGCTTTCGAACATCCAAGCGATGGATACACGGTCACCTACTTTAAGTGACTCTACATCTTCTGCGACTTCAACTACTCGTCCAATACCTTCATGACCTAACACGCGTCCTGTAACATCACCAAAATCTGCATTTTTAACATGTAAATCTGTATGACACACGCCACAATATTCTGTCTGAACTAAAGCTTCACCAGGTTCTAATTGACGTAATTCTTTGTTCTCAACACTTACTTTATGATCTTGAGTTACTACTGCTGCTTTCATGGTAAACCACTCCTTGTTCAATAATTAAGATATTTTCAATGTGATTATATAATGAAAGTACGCTTACAAATTTGTAGATATTTCATCTTTATATTGTCTAAATTAGTAATTTTTATTTTGAAAATTAAGGCAAAAAATTCCATCATTTATTTTCAAAAATAATTTCCTAAGAAATATACATCTACTTACGGTTTAAGAAAAATAAATATTTAATATGATATAATTTAAAATGTAAGAAATATAGTTGTATTTACTAAAATACACCATAATAAAGGGAGGGATTAGCTGTGAAGACACACGTTTTATATGGTAAGTCTGAAATAGCAGTTAATGTACCTGATGATAGTACAGTCATTGAACCACAAAATATTGATGCGCTAGAAGATTATACTTCAGCGATTCAAGATGTTTTAAGACATCCTACTGGTACTAAACCATTGAAAGAATTAGTTAAGAGTGACGATATTGTTTCTATTGTAATTAGTGACATTACACGTCCAACACCTAACCATATATTAGTACCTTTACTTATCGAAGAGTTAAACCATGTACCACGTGAAAATTTCGTTATTATTAATGGCACTGGCACACATCGTGATCAAACACGTGATGAACTTATTCAAATGTTAGGTGAAGACATCGTTGATAGCGTAAAAATTGTTCATAATCATTGCGATGAAAAAGAAAGTCTAGTTAAAGTTGGACACAGTAAATATGGTTGTGACGCTTATTTAAATAAAGATTATGTAGAATCTGATTTTAAAATTGTCACTGGCTTTATTGAACCTCATTTCTTTGCAGGCTTTTCAGGAGGCCCTAAAGGCATTATGCCTGGTATCGCAGGACTTGAAACAATCAAAACTTTCCATAATGCGAAAATGATTGGCGACCCTCGATCTACATGGGGTAACTTAGAAGATAATCCTGTACAAGATATGGCTCGCGAAGTGAACAGAATGTGTAAACCTGACTTTATGCTTAACGTAGCTTTAAACAAAGATAAAAAAATCACTGCTGCCTTTGGTGGTGAAGTGTTTGAAGCGCATAAAGAAGGCTGTGCTTATGTTAAAGAACACGCCATGTTTAAATGTGATGACCGCTTTGATATCGTTATTGCTTCAAATTCTGGTTATCCTTTAGACCAAAACTTATACCAAACTGTTAAAGGTATGAGCGCAGCTAGTAAAGTTGTTAAGGAAAATGGAACAATTATCATGGTATCTGAATGTGCAGATGGCTTCCCAGACCATGGTAAATTCGCTGAAATATTTAAAATGGCGGATACGCCACAAGGTATCTTAGATCTTATCCATGATCCTAACTTTTCAGAAGTGGACCAATGGCAAGTTCAAAAACAAGCAAGCATTCAAACATTCGCAAATGTCTACGTTTATTCACAACTGACAGACCAACAATTAAAAGATTCAATGTTGAATCCAACTTCAAACATCGAACAAACCATTGCAGAATTAGAAGAACAAGCAGGACGTAAACTAAGTATCGGCGTTATGCCACAAGGACCATTAACAATTCCATACGTAGAAGAATAATTAGGCGTGTTGTTATATTAATCAAAAATAACAAGACGGATAGAAAGCCCTTGGCAATCGAGAAAATGCAATGTGTAATGAAGGGAATTTACTAGACGTAAATGAGCAATTTACGCATAAATTGCCGAAGAGTGAAAGGGCTTGTCTATTGTCTTGAATAATTGGAAGGAATGATAAACATGACTGAATTAAACAATAAAGAATTAAAATTAGACACATTATTAAAAGATATGAAAAGCGTTGTAATCGCCTTTTCAGGTGGTGTAGACAGTAGTCTAGTTCTTAAAAAAGCAATTGATGTATTAGGCACTGAAAACGTTAAACCAGTTGTTGTGAAATCTGAACTTTTCAGAAACGAAGAATTTAACCAAGCGATTGAGTTAGGTCGTGAGCTAGGCGTTGAAGTGATGGAAGCTGAAATGGCTGAATTAGAAGACGAAAACATCGTGAAGAATACGCCTGAAAGCTGGTATTACAGTAAACGTTTAATGTATGGCAAACTAGATGAAATTAAAGAACAATTAGGCTTTAATTACGTATTAGATGGCATGATTATGGACGATTTAGAAGATTTCCGTCCAGGTTTAAAAGCACGTGAAGAATTTGGCGTTCGTAGTGTCTTACAAGAAGCAAGCTTATATAAAACTGAAGTGCGTGAATTAAGCCAACAACTTGGTTTACCAGTATGGAATAAACCTGCATTATGTAGCTTAGCTTCACGTATCCCTTACGGCGAAGAGTTAAGCTTCACTAAAGTAAACAAAGTAAATGAAGCTGAAAAATATATCTTAAGCTTAGGCGTAAATAACGTACGTGTACGTTATCACCACAACATTGCACGTATTGAAGTAGCAGAAGATGATTTAATGACAGTGATTAACAACAATTCAAATATCACATTACGCTTAAAAGAACTTGGTTTCGACTATGTTACTGTAGATTTAGAAGGTTACAGAACAGGTAGCATGAACGAAGTGATAGATACAGATACAACTAAACTAGTATAAGGAAGTATACACATGAGTAAAGATTCTAACTTTATTAAAGACTTGCTCGAAAGTGTAAAATCAAATCAAATATCTATTGATGAAGCTAAAGCCCAACTCAGTCATTATGACGAATTGGGCTTTGCTAAAATTGATTTACATAGAGCAAAGCGCCAAGGCTTTCCTGAAGTCATCTTCGGTCAAGGGAAGACAAAAGAACAAATTAACCAGATTATTACAAGTTTACTTCACCATGAAACTACTATACTTGCTACACGTGTAAACGAAGCTAAAGCATCCCATGTTTTAGAACATCATCCTGAATTAGAATATCACCCTGAAGCGCAAATCATATGTACACCGATTGATACCATCAAAAAATCAAATCACTATATCTCAGTATTATGTGCTGGTACATCTGACTTTCCTATTGCTGAAGAAGCTGCTATTACTGCTGAAGTCATGGGGATACAAGTGAAACGTTTTTATGATGTGGGTGTTTCTGGTATTCATCGTTTATTTGAACAAATCCAAGAAATTCGTCGCGGTAAAGTTTCTGTGGTGATAGCCGGAATGGAAGGCGCACTCGCAAGTGTAGTTGGTGGATTAGTTGACCATCCAGTTTATGCAGTCCCTACAAGTATAGGTTATGGCGCCAATTTAAATGGTGTCACTACCCTATTATCAATGGTTAATTCATGCGCCCCAGGTACTAGTGTTCTTAATATAGATAATGGATTTGGCGCTGGCTATAACGCTGCAATGATTATTAATATGTTAGAAAATAACTAGAATGGAGTTATAAACATGAGTAATGCATTATATTTAGACTGTCATGCAGGTATTGCTGGGGATATGTTACTGTCTGCTTTAGTAGATTTAGGAGCTAATCCTCAAGCTATTGAAGATGAACTAAAAACATTACCTATCGATGATTTTAAGCTTCATTTTGAAAAGAAAATTAAACAAGGCATTCATGCTATGACTTTAAAAATTGAATTCCACGAACATCATCACCATCGCAAAGCTGCTGATATCTTTAAAATGATTGATGAAAGTAACTTAGCAAATCGCGTTAAAGAACGTAGTAAAGCGATATTTGAAACAATTGGCTATGCAGAAGCTAAAATACATGGCATGACAATTGAAGACGTTCATTTCCATGAAGTAGGCGCAATGGATTCTATTATAGATATTATCGGTGGCTGTATCGCATTGGAACAATTAGGTATCGATACATTATACTGCTCACCTATTCCTACGGGTAATGGCAAAATTAATATCGCTCATGGCATTTATCCAATACCTGCTCCAGCAACGGCTGAAATCTTAAAAGGTATTCCGTTAGCTGAATTCGATGTAGCAAGTGAATTAACAACACCAACAGGTGCTTCATTCGCTAAAAGCTTAGTGACTCAATTTGGACCATTTCCAGCTGCGACTATGAAAGAAATTGGATATGGCGCAGGAAATAAAGATTTCGACTTTCCAAATGTACTACGTGTTATTCAAT
This sequence comes from Staphylococcus petrasii, assembly GCF_002902565.1. Taxonomy (GTDB): domain Bacteria; phylum Bacillota; class Bacilli; order Staphylococcales; family Staphylococcaceae; genus Staphylococcus; species Staphylococcus petrasii. The sequence goes on from NZ_PPRC01000082.1 coordinate 17,989, forward strand.
TTGAAGATGCATCGCAACATACCAATGATCAAGTACAAGTCATTGAATGCCAAATTGATGATATGACTCCTGAAATGCTAGGTCACTTTATGGATACCGCCTTGCACGAAGGCGTATTAGATGTATACTACACACCTATTACAATGAAAAAGAACCGTCCTGCTGTTCAACTCACTATTATTTGTAAAACTAGCGATAAACAACACATTGAAGACTTAGTGCTAACACATACTTCTTCTCTAGGCGTACGTAGCTATTCAGTTAATCGCCAAATTTTGAGTAGAACATTTCGTAAAGTGAATACGTCATATGGAGAAATTACGATTAAATTTTCTTTAAAAGAAGGAAAAATATTAAAAATGAAACCTGAATTTGAAGATTTGAAACTAGCAAGTAAACACGCTAACCTACCACTACAAAGCGTATATAACGAGATTATGAAGACCGTTTATAACCAATTTAGCATTGAAGATACATTAGAAGAATAGAATTCGATGCAGTCTGGCTAACAAGCGACAATAAATACTATAAGTCTCCCCACCATTGCTCTATCAATGATGGGGAGTTTTAATATGATTTATCTACTCAAATGCTTTAAATAATTCATCACTTGAATTATTCCACATTTCTTCGTTATGTGAGTGTAAAAAGTCTTTGAGTACTTTTTTATTATCCTCACCGATTTGATCGATGATAAATTTATGTTTCATAGATTTATCCATCATGTTTACGTGTTCAGGCATACTTTTATATCCTCTACGGATACTTTTGTTAACAAGTAAATAACAAGCAGTAACGCCAGCATAATATGGACCATTTTCGCCACGTTCAGTAGTTACCCAACAAAGCCAATATTCCTTAGCTTCGTCACCTTCAACTTCTTCTTTCTCATTAATCCATTTTACGCCTTTTTCAACTTGAGCACGTGCATGCATGCCGCCAATATCTATAAATGCTTCTTTATTTGCTACATCTATAAACACAGGTGCAATATTATCTAAACTAATTGAGCCGATATTTGTACCTTTATGACCATCTAGAGGATCATTCTTAATAATATTAAATTTAAAACCTTTGTTCTCAGACACGTGTTACACCTCCAACAAACTTAAATTCCATAGCATATCATACGTGTTATATAAAAAAGTTTCAATTTCCTAATTTAGTTCGTTCAATAAATTGATAATTGAGCCTTTAACTTGTGGGTCTTCAATATTAAGTATCATTTCTTTAGGATAATACAGCTTATAATCTTCTCGGTTAATACCTGTAATACTTGAAATGACTAGAGATTGACTACTGATTTCCTTAATACTGCCATTTCGTCTTAATAAATGAATTGGCTTACGGTTAGAACCCGGACGGTCATAATCATATGGTAAATCAGAAAAAGCTTCACTAACAAAGTAATAATTCGGGTCTATGCCACCTTCAATAAATAATTCTTGTAGTTCAGTAATTGTAATAATTGAACCATCAAATGGAATATATTTAAATAAATCACGATTGATAAATCGTCGTGCTAAATCACTAAGGATGGCGTCTTCTTCGTCAATCCACTTTTTCAAATAATATAAAACTACAACTTCATCCAGTTCAACATATTGTTCAATCGTAATATTTCCTTCAAAGAAAGGTACAAAATCTTCTGGATACATCTTGAAATGATAACCCTCTTGATACAAGTGTTTCACTCGTTTCAAGCAATTATTTAAAAGCACCTCTCCCCCTCGACTAACCGGGTGGAAATAAATTTGCCAATACATTTGATAGCGACTCATAATGAAGTTCTCTACCGCATGCATCCCACTTTCTTTGATAAGCACTTCTTTTTTAGAAGGTCTCATTAAACGTAAAATACGTTCCATATCGAATGTGCCATAAGACACGCCTGTGAAATAGGCATCGCGTTGCAAATAGTCCATGCGGTCAGCATCAATTTGTGAAGAAATCATAGAAATGACCAATTTATTCTCATGTGTCTTATTAATGACATCAGCCACATCTTGTGGAAATGTCTCAGATACACGACTTAAAACTTCATTAACTTCAGTACCACCAGTAATAATTGCTTGCGTAAATGCTTCATGGTCTGTGTTAAATATCTTTTCAAAACTATGAGAAAAAGGACCATGCCCTAAATCATGTAATAAAGCTGCACATAAAGCTAGCGGTCTATCCTCATTATTCCAAGCTTCACGTCCTACAAATGACTCATCAATCATACGACGCACAATCTCATAAACACCTAAAGAATGACCAAAACGACTATGTTCCGCAGTATGAAAAGAAAGATAAAGGGTGCCTAATTGCTTAATGCGACGTAAACGTTGAAATTCTTTTGTCTTAATTAAATCCCAAATAAGCTGATCTTTAACATGAATATATTTATGAATCGGATCTTTAAATACTTTCTCTTCAGCTAATTTCTGTTCAACATAAGGTGTTTGCGTCAATGTCATCCTTCCTTTCATAAGAACATGCGCTTTTCTTTATAAATTTTTCTTCATTAAGGCTAAGTCTAATTGTTCACCGTACATTTCTGGTTGATAAGAACGTACAATTGCAAAACCATGATTTTGATAATATTTAATTGCACCTTCGTTCTTATTATCAACTTCAAGGTAAACAACATCATATTTATCTTGGAAATGTTCTAAACCTTTCTCAAGTAAACTTATACCATAGCCTTTGTGCTGAGATTCTGGATGAACGTAGTGTGCTGATAAATATAATTCTTTACCATAAATAAAATTAGCAAATCCTACGATTTCCTCTTCTTCTTCAGCTACTAAGAAAAGTTGTTCTTCTAAACGTTTTTTCAAATGTGTTTCATTATACGAAGCAGCAAGTAACTCGTTAATTGTTGATGCAGCATAAATGTTTAAATAAGTGTTATACCATGCTTTAGTAGCAACATCTCTGATAGCTACAACGTCATTTGCTGTCGCTTCTCTGACTTTAAACATACTTGATTCTCCTGACTTTACAATGGAATTAATAATCGAATTATATCATAGTCTGTAGTTAAACGCTTATTATGTAAGTGAACCTCAGACTTATAACTAAATATGAAATTACCTTTCTTTCACTTAGCCTAATGTCTCATTCCACTCTTTAGCTCTTCCTAAGGCGAAGGTATCTTTCATAATATCTCCTGGTCTTTCAGCCGTACCAATGATATAACCATTTAACTCGGCTCCTATAAAGTCCAACGTGTATTTCATTTGAGTAATACAAGGTTTAGCTTTAACTTTAGGACAGTCTCCCCCTACTAAAATTAGACGAAAATCTATTTTAGCCATCTTTTCCTTAAAGTCTTTATAGTTAGGATCAATGAGTGTTTCAGACCAGTGATCAATAAATGCCTTTAATGAAGCAGAAACACTATACCAATAAACAGGTGATGCGAAAATAACTGTATCACTCTCTAAAACTTTATCGATAATTTCTTTATAATCATCAGGATACGTTTCAATATCTTCATTCTCATGACGTAAATCGCGAACCGGATTTAATTGATATTGCGTTAAATCGATCCAATTATAATCTAAACCTTCTAAAGCATATTTCGTAATTTGTGCCGTATTACCTTCTGGACGACTTCCCCCAAATAAGACAGTTATCATCTAACATTCCTCACTTTCTTATAAACCCATGAACTTATTAATTAAATTCCTACAACATATATAAATTAATATAATTATTTTTAAACAAAATACTAAACTTCATTTATTTTACTATAAAAATAACAATAATTCGCTTCAAAAAATTGTAAATTCAAAAAATAACTAAAGTAAGTTTAAATTAACTTAATATAAAGTAAATAATTCTACAATGGTTTTGTACCCTGTTACTGCATTTTTATGTAATAAATTAATAAAATATTTAATCAGTCCTTAAAATTATCTATATTTAAAAGCTCCTACACCTTTATAAACGGGGCAGGAGCTTAAATTACTTTAAATCATTTAAATTTTTTCACCATTTTTATTCAATAGGGAAGAGTTCATCAATTTTTTTGATTTCCTCGTCAGTTAACTGCACATTCGCCGCTTCAATATTTTCCACAACTTGTTCAGCACGTTTCGCACCAGGAATTACAACATCTAGAGCTGGACGTGTTAAGTAAAACGCTAATACCACATTAGCAATTGAAGTATTATGTGCTTCAGCAATACTATTCAATTCTTTGACGCGACGTACATTATCTTTAAACACTTCTGGTTGGAAATCACGACGTCCCGCGCGATGATCATCAAATGTTTGGTTTTCTTCATATTTACCAGCCAAGATACCAGACGCTAATGGGAAATATGGCACAAATGTAATGTTATTTTCCGCTGCATATTTCATCACTTCTTCATTTTCACGATGCAATAAATTGTATTCTAATTGCACAACATCAACGTAGCCTTCTTTATTCGCTTCTTTAAGTTGATCTAATGTGAAGTTAGAAACGCCAATCGCTTTAATTTTACCTTCTTCTTTTAATTCATGTAATGCAGCGACAGCTTTATCTTTAGGCGTATCTTCATCTGGAAAATGAATATAGTATAAATCAATATAATCGACTTGAAGACGTTTTAAACTATTCTCAACTTGTTGTTTTAAATATTCAGGATCGTTGTTTTGAACAACCTCATCATTTTCTTTAATAACGTGAGAACCTTTAGTCGCAATTTGAACTTTCTCACGAGGATATTCTTGAACCACTTGTCCAACCAATTCTTCAGAACGTTCAGGTCCATAAATATATGCCGTATCTAACAAAGTAATGCCATTATCAATCGCTTTACGTACAACTTCCTTACCTTGTTCTTCATCTAAATTCGGATATAAATTGTGTCCACCTACCGCATTCGTACCTAATGCGATTGGAAATACACGTACATCTGATTTACCTAATTGTACTAAGTCTGCCATTCAATATCGCTCCTTTATCTTCAATTATCTACTAATAGTTTACCCCAATACCCATGATACATTCATCTTGACTAACTTGTAAAAATATACTTTAATGTAACTAATCAAGTTACATTAAAGGAATGACAATATGAATCTAGAATTTAATATCGCAGTTCACGTTCTAACTTTTCTAACTAAACATAAAGACCAACATTTCAATAGCCAAGACCTAGCCCAGCTTACCTGTCTCAACCCAGTCCAACTACGTCGCGTCACCACTATATTGAATCATCATGATTATATAGACACCCTTCGCGGAAAAGGCGGAGGCTACCGAGCTAACGATAGAACCCCCTCTATCAAGCTCTCTACACTTTATCAGCTTTTCGTGTTAGACAAAGCTAACACACAACGCATCTTTACAGGTAACGAGCAGAGTCATTGTAAAATATCAAGAAACATTGCCCACACAATGAATCGCTACAAAGAAGAAGAAATAGCTTTAGCCCTCGACTTTTATAGTAACTTGACGATTAATGATGTACTCAAAGAAACACTCCAGGAGGAAACAACAAATGACACATTATAATTTATTAATCATCGGTTTTGGTAAAGCCGGTAAAACACTCGCCAAATACGCTGCATCACAAGGACAACAAGTCGCTTTAGTAGAACAATCATCAGATAACTATGGCGGCACATGCATCAACCACGGATGTATAGCTTCTAAAGTACTCGTACATGACGGTATTGATGGTGCCGAATTTGGTCCTGCATTTTCTAGAAAAAAAGAAGTCATTAGTGCTCTAAATAAAAAGAATTACGCTAATTTAGCAAACGACGCAAATATTGAAGTTCTCGACTATAAAGCTCAATTTAAATCAAATACTGAAATTGAATTATTGAATGAAGATGGCACTGTTGCGCAGATAGTCACAGCAGATAAAATCGTGATTAATACCGGTGCGAAATCTAATATTCCTAAGATTGAAGGCATTGATACAGCGCAAAACGTGTACGATTCACGCGGTTTATTAAATATTGCGTTTCAACCTAAAGATTTAGTAATTATTGGTGGCGGTTATATCGCATTAGAGTTTGCATCGATGTTCGCAAACTTTAGCTCAAACGTTACTGTCGTGGAATATGGCAAACAAATTATGCCACGTGAAGATAGCGAAGTTGTGGAATACGCATTGAAAGATTTGAAAGAAAAAGGAATTACGTTTGTCACAGAAGCAGAAACACACGCGTTTAAAAATGCAGGTCCTCATACTATTGTAGAAACTTCGAAAGGTACATTTACAGCTGATGCAGTCTTACTAGCCACAGGACGTGTACCAAATACAGACTTAGCACTTGTAAATACTGACCTCCAACTTGGAGAACGTGGTGAAATTAAAGTTAATACGCATCTTCAAACTTCAGTCGAACATATCTACGCAGCTGGTGACGTTAAAGGTGGCCTGCAGTTTACTTATATTTCATTAGATGACTTCAGAATTTTAAAATCTGAATTATTTGGTAGTGGCGAGCGTACAACAGAAAATCGTGGTGCCATTCCGTATACTGTTTTTATTGATCCACCGCTCTCTCGCGTCGGATTAACTGCAAAAGAAGCAGAAGCACAAGGCTATGATTATATTGAAAATAAATTAGCTATTAATACCGTACCTCGCCATAAAATTAATAATGACCCACGTGGTCTGTTTAAAGTGGTTATCAATAAAGAGAACAATGAAATTTTAGGGGCTACATTATATGGCAAAGAATCTGAGGAAATTATTAATTTAATTAAATTGGCAATTGATCAACATATACCTTACCAAGTTTTAAGAGATGGCATTTATACTCATCCAACAATGGTAGAATCTTTTAACGATTTATTTAATATTTAAAAAAATTAATACTCGATAAACCCTGTTATGACAGTGTTATGCCAATAATAATTTTAATTTATCAATTTCTAAGAAAATAAAAAGCTTTACTTATTAAACGTAACCAGTTATAGTTAACCTTACGTAATAAAAGCTCGTGAATTTAATTGTAGTGTGTTTGTCTAGAATACTCTCTTTTTTATAAATGAATTTGTTACAAATATTTCGTGCAAAAGCACATGGAGGTATTCTATATGAATAACGGTACAGTAAAATGGTTTAACGCAGAAAAAGGTTTTGGTTTCATCGAAAGAGAAGACGGAAGTGACGTATTCGTACACTTCAGCGGTATTGCTGGTGAAGGTTACAAAACTTTAGAAGAAGGCCAAAAAGTTGATTTCGATATCACTGAAGGTCAACGTGGCGAACAAGCTACTAACGTAGTTGTAATGTCATAAGATTAAACTATAAGTTGAACGCTAGGAAGATGTTTGAATCTTCCTAGCGTTTTTTGTATTTATATAAGAAGTAAAACTCAGACTTTCTAAGATAGATTTTCACTCACTTAAGTTGTAAAGAAATTCTTAGATGGACAGTCACTTATTCTGTTGTGATGCTTGCCCAGGGTACAGTTTCAGCCAGAAATGCCTCACAGATAAATCTGTGGGAATTTCTAAGGTCTTCAACTTGTACTGTTCCCTCGGGCGTCACACAACGTCACTCGTTGCCCATCTTTAGAATTTCTTACCTAAGTGCTTTAGCACTTAGGTTCATTAAATTTATTGTTCCACTATGAGTCTTCATAATTCCACTTAGTAATCTATCATCAAGTGCCTTAAGTGAAAGCATGCAAGCTTATATACAATAATATGACTAACTTAATAACAAAAATAAGGTACCTCGTATAGTTTAATAAATATCATTAAACTATATGAGGTACCTTTTTGCTAAATTTTGTATGATATAGCCTAACTAGCTCTAATAATCTAAAATAATATTATTTAGCGGCTTTACGTTTGGCTAGTTTTTCTTTTAATTTTCTGTCTTGTTCTTCTTTGCGTCGTTTACGTTCTTCGTTACGTTTACGTAATCGCTCTTCTTCTTCAGGATCACGTGGTTTTTTCAGTTGTGCTGTAACTTTTTCCATTAATTCATCTTCAGTGAGTGCAGCTAGTGGGCGGTTGTTTACGAATGCGAATGTTTTACGACGTCCTGGGCCACAGTAAGACTGGCAACCCACTTCGATTTCCGCTTCTGGATCTAATTTTTCTAGTTTTTTCTTTAACGATTTAAGATTTACTGCTTGGCATTCGTCGCAGATAAGGAATTTGTTTTTCATTTTCCACCCACCTTTCATTCAGACTGTAGTCAAACCCTTTCCTCTTTGTCACCTTATGCGTGCCTAGGTCATTTACCTATAGTAAACTCCCGTCGTTACGCATTTCATTTCCTCGATTGACAAGGGTTTTCTCTCAGTCTTTACACTTTAAATTATTTTATGAACAAGCTTTCATTTTTATAATTAGTTATCGTTTAATTTAACTCTAATTATTTTACTCTTTTTATTGGAAAATTCAAGCACTGGTTAAAAAGTCCGACATTTTCCCAATAAAAAAAGCAAGACACTAACTTCCAAATCGAATTATGTCTTACTCGTTTATCTATTCTTTTATTGACCGTGATAAATTCTAAATTTAAGTGGTTTAATACCTTTAGCTTCCCATTCATCGTAAATGCGCTGTTTATCAATACGGTTATCTATGATTGTAATACCGCAGTCGCCTCCACCAGCGCCAGAAGTTTTCGCAGCGCCACCAAAGCGTTCTCCAATATCACATAATAATTTTAAATTCTCTGTTTCAATATCTACCGTTGCTTCATTATCCATTTGTTGGATAATGCCACGGTTTTGACGTATCATCTTTTGCACGCCTTTAATATTGTTTGTTTTAAATGCATAAATTAAGTTTTCAACGCATGTATGCGATTGGTCTAAGAATTTCCCATAAAAAACAGGGTCAGATTTAAGGCGTTTCACTTCACTTACTAAATGAGGTGAAGATGCAGGTGAACCCGTCCAACCTATTAACACTTCCATATTCTCAGGTGCTTGAAGTGGTTCAATATGAAGACCTGGCCAATTCTTCTCTAAAACATCTGTGACAGACGTTTCTTCCATCTGTTGTTTCACCCATTCATGATCAAAGGTGCTATACGCTAACCAGCCACTATACACACTTACAGCGATATCTCCGCAAGAACTTAAACTTTGAAGACGCATGTTCGCAATAACAGCTAATTTATAAATATATAAATTAGATAATTGCATATCATAAAATTCATTTAACACTTTCACGACAGAAACTAATACTGCAGCACTTGAACCTAAACCATATTTTTGACCTGAAGCATCATCTAAATTGCTATCAATCGTCAAATGGAAATGCTTTAAGTGGATATTACAACTTCTAGCATACTGTTCAAAGACTTCAATCGCCGTTACCACGTATTTCAATTGGTTTGCGGCATGTGCATCAGATATTTCAATTTTATCTTCATTGCGATAGAACGTTACTGGTTCGTAATGTAACGTTTTAGAATGAATGGTCCCTGACACTTCATTTGAAGCTTCAATTGCAGCCGTAACAAATCGGTCTACAGCAATTAAGACAGACTTATAGCCTGGCTCAGTTACTGCATATTCACCTGCTACATATAGTTTCCCGGGTGCTTTCACCTGAATCATTATATCTCTTCCTTACTTAATTATTTCGACGCCTGAATGTGTAATGTCGCTTGTGATGATTTGTGCTTGGTCAAATGTTTCTAAAAATTTATCTACAATTGCTTGTTGGTTTTTCTTTTCAATTAATACTTTTACATTAGGGCCTGCGTCCATTGTAAAGTAACAAGGTAAGTCCGCTTCTCTACATTCATGTACAATACGCATTGCTTCATAGCTTTCTGGTACTAAATATGTAAATGGAGGTTGTGCACCTAAATTAGTTGCGTGCATACGTAAGCCATTTGCTTCAATGACTTCACCCATACGTTTAAAGTCTTTCTTAGAAATCGCATCTTTAGTTTCTTTTAAATCTTCATCAACATGGTCTAACCAGTATTGGTAGAAACGAGATGTGTCACGTGTTAATGACATTCCTGAACGACTTGAAACTTTTTTAGATTTATTATTGATGACAACAAAAATCATGGCTAGGTCGTCTTCCCAACCATTTGCATCAATACTATGCGCATATGATGTAGCATCATCATGTCCCTTTTCCCATTCAGCGAAGCCACCGAAAATACTACGTGAAGCTGAACCAGAGCCACGACGTGCTAAACGTGATAAATCTTTATCAGATAAACCTAATTGTAGTGCTTCATTACAAGCACCAGCTAAAGCAGCATAAGCACTAGCTGAAGACGCTAAACCTGCAGCTGTCGGTACGAAATTCTCACTTTCAATTAAAGCATGCGTTGTGATTCCTGCTTCTTTACGAATCATGTCCATATAACGTTGAATCTTTGCGCTTTCTTTCGCATCTACTTCTTCTCCGTTAAGGATTAATTGATCATGAGATAATGTTTCGTCAAAGGTTACTTTCGTTTCCGTATAAAAACGGTCTAACGTCACCGATAAACTGTTATTCATTGGGATGATTAACGCTTCATCTGCTTTGCCCCAATATTTAATCAGTGCTATATTCGTGTGTGCACGTGCTTTACCACTTTGTTTCAATGGTTTATCCTCCTAACTTTTCAATCCACGTATGTTGTGCGCCAGCTTTCTCAGCTGCTGAAACAATCGCTTTCGCTGTATTTAACTCTTTAGCTAAAATCAGCATACTGCCTCCACGACCGCCACCTGTTAATTTACCTGCCACAGAGCCATGTTGTTCACCTAATTTCAACAACATTTCAATTTTATCATGACTCACTGTGAGCGTGCGTAAATCTGATTGGCATGCGTTAAATACTTCTGCTAATTGATCAAAGCTATGATGTTCAATTGCTTCACTTGCCGAATAAACTAAACTTCCAATATGTTCAACGACTTTCATATACTCTTCATCGTTATCACATAAACGATGAACATCTTCTACGGCTTGTTTTGTAGAGCCCTTAATTCCTGTATCAATGACTACCATATAACCATCTAAATCAAGAGATTTTAAGATTTCAACTTCGCCTTTTTGATACCAAACTGGCTGATTAGTTACAATCGTCTTCGTATCGATACCGCTTGGTTTACCATGCGCAATGCGTTCTGCCCAATCCGCATGTTCCAATAATTCTTTATCTGTTAACGGTAAGCCTAAATAATCATAACTTGCTCTGATGAATGCAACTGCTACTGCAGCACTTGAACCTAAGCCTCTTGAAGGCGGTAAATTAGCTTGAATTTTAACTAACAACGGTTCTTCAACTTTTTTATTTTCAACAAAATGCCCAATTAACGATTTCAAATGTTCTGGCGCATCATATAATGGACCATCGTATACATCACTTTGAATCGCTGAATAGTTACCTTTTTCTAAACTTTCAATAAGCACTTTGACTTTTCCTGAAGTAAATGGGATTGCAATTGCCGGTTGCCCGAAAGTGACCGCATGCTCCCCGATTAATATTATCTTCCCGTTAGACTCCCCATAGCCACGTTGTACCATGATATCTCACCTTTAATATTCTTTCTGAAAATTATTTCGAGGCACGCATACGCATTTAAATGGCATATAACCTCAATTATGATAACGTACTCTTACGTTTTTTTAATTACCGTCAATCTATTTTCTGTTCTATAACAATTATGTTTTATGCCGGTATAGTAAGTTCAAATATCCAAAATAAATTTAATAAAAATTTATGTTATAAAACTCATATCAATAAATAGTATAAAACTTTGTCAAAATTAGTTCAAAACTTAAAAATATTTATACCCTAAAAATCGATTTTATTAACATCGTTACAACACTTATTCTGTGTTAAACACTACTTTTTTAATTATCTTAGAGTTAATCATTGGAATATTATGATGATTTCAATTCATCTTGAAAACACGCGATGACATTGTATTTATGAGTTTTCAAATCAGAAATTCCAATTTAACTTAAATTAGTCCACCTAAATAATATTACTATAAAAATAGGTAGGAATATAGCACTTTATAATAATTCCAATATATTATTCTACTTATTTTAACTTTTTCCTCCATTAAAAAAAGAGGCTAATTATTACCTCAAAAGTAATAAAAAACCTCTTTTTTATATCTATTCAATTAACGCTTACTTCTTATCCATTGAACGTGTCATTTTTTCATTACGATCAATCATTTTATCGAAATAACCTTCGTAACGTGTCCATTCATCATTAGTAATCTCATCCATATTGAGATTACCGCCTAAATCTTTAATGGCATGCAATAATTGGAACATCACATCTTGAACTTTAATTTCGCGTCCAAGTAATGTTTCCAATGAAGCCATACATTCAGGTTGAATATCTGGATATATAAACTTAGTTGTTTCACCTTTAAGCGCACGTTCATAAAAGACACGCATCATTTCAGCACGTTCAGAACCAGAACCTTCAACACAAAGGTAGATTTGAACGGCTATACCGCCACGTACACGACGTTGTGAAATACCTGCAAATTTCTTGCCATCAATGCTTAAGTCGAACTTACCTGGACAATACGAATGTTCAATTTCTTTCGTATCAATTTCGATATCTTCATTCTCAAACATTTTACAAATCAATAAATACATTACAGTGAATGCTTCATCAATTGTCGTTTCAGTTTGACCTTTAAAGATAAGTGAAATATTTAAAACACCTTGATCGAGTACTACACCAAGGCCTCCAGAGTTTCTAACTATCGCATTATAACCGATTTCATCAGTTAAATACTGAATACCATCTTTAAGAAATGGCAAACGTGAATCATGAATACCTAGAATAACGGTATGTTGATGAATCCAAGTTCTCACAACATTACATGACAGGTCTTTACCTACGCTTTCTGAAAACGTGTCATCAAATGCAAATGACTGCATTGGCGCTAAACCAGAAGTATGGTCAACATAGCGCCAATCAATGTCATTAAAATATTTGCTTGCTAAATCCATTATTGTAATGTTTGAGCAGCTGTGATGATTGATAAGTTATAAACGTCTTCAGTTGAGCAACCACGAGATAAGTCGTTAACAGGTGAATTTAAACCTTGTAATACAGGACCAACTGCGTCGAATCCGCCTAAACGTTGTGCAATTTTGTATCCAATGTTACCAGCTTCTAAGCTTGGGAATACGAATACGTTTGCATCACCTTGGATTTTAGCGCCTGGTGCTTTTTTCTCAGCAACAGCAGGTACGATAGCAGCGTCGAATTGGAATTCACCATCGATAACTACGTTGTCTACTCCTTCAGATTCAACTTTTTCTTGAGCTAATTTAACTGCGTTAGCAACTTTTTCAACATCGTCAGATTTCGCAGAACCTTTAGTTGAGAAGCTTAACATAGCTACGCGTGGGTCCATGCCAAAGCTTTTAGCAGATTTAGCACTTTCAACAGCGATTTCAGCTAAATCAGAAGATTCTAATGTTGGGTTGATTGCGCAATCACCAAATACATATTGTTGGTCATCTTTAATCATAAAGAAAATACCAGAAGTTTTAGATACACCTGGTTTTGTTTTAATGATTTGTAATGCAGGGCGAACAGTATCACCAGTAGAATGTGCAGCACCACTTACTAAACCTTCAGCATGACCAGCATAAACTAACATTGTACCGAAGTAGTTAACGTTATCTAATAATTCTTTAGCTTGTTCTTCAGTTGCTTTGCCTTTACGACGTTCAACAAAAGATTTAACTAATTCAGGTTTTAATTCGCTTGTAGAAGGATTGATTACTTCGATATTTGAAATATCTAATCCTTTTTCTTCAGCTAATTGTTTCACTTTGTCATTGTCACCTAAAACGATTGGTGTTACGTAGTCAGTTGCTTGTAATTTTGTAGCAGCTGTTAATACACGTTCATCTTCACCTTCAGGTAATACGATTTTTACATTTTTTCCTGAAAGTTTTTCTTGTAATACATCTAATAAACTAGACATAATGCCCTCCTAAATAATTTCATAATAATATTTTGCAACCTAATTATACTGCATTTGTAGCGAGATTTCCATTTCACCAATTTGTAATCATTTAGGTATGTTTAACATTTCTCTTTATGATAAAATTTAACCTGTATTAAATGATAAATATCATATTTAAAGGAGCGATATATTATGAGTGAAGCAGCCGAAACATTAGATGGTTGGTATAGTCTTCATTTATTTTACGCTGTAGATTGGGCAACTTTCCGATTAGTGCCTGAAGATGAGCGTGAAGCAATGATTAAAGAATTTAAATCATTTATTAATGATAAAGCAAGTGCTAGAGATGAACATGCTGGCGATTACGCGTTATATAACATTACTGGACAAAAAGCTGACATCTTATTATGGTACCTACGTCCAGAAATGAAAGAATTAAATGCGATTGAAAATGAATTAAACAAACTTCGCATTGCTGATTTCTTTATTCAAACTTACTCATATGTATCAGTTATCGAATTAGGTAACTATTTAGCTGGTAAATCTGACGAAGATCCTTACCAAAATCCACATATTAGAGCACGTTTATATCCAGAATTACCTAGATCAGAATATATCTGTTTCTATCCAATGGATAAACGTCGTAATGAAACATATAACTGGTATATGTTACCAATGGAAGAACGTAAAAAATTAATGTATAACCATGGTATGATTGGCCGTCAATATGCTGGTAAAATCAAACAATTCATCACTGGTTCAGTAGGTTTCGACGATTTCGAATGGGGCGTAACATTATTCGCAGATGACGTTCTACAATTCAAAAAAATCGTTTACGAAATGCGCTTTGATGAAACAACAGCACGCTACGGCGACTTCGGTAGTTTCTACATCGGCCATATCTTAAAAACAGACGACTTCGAAACATTCTTCTCAATTTAATAACATGTATAAGTTGAGACTAACCTCTCAAAAATAATTGCATATAAAGTTTGATTTAAATGGTTTCTATCTTAAGGTAGAAACCATTTTTTATATTGAACATAAATATTTTAAGTTTCTAGGTAAAGAATTCTAGAAACGAACTACAAATAATGATGGATAAAAGTTGCGTCGTCTTGGATTATTGATAAATTTAATTGTTCACATACTTAAATACGTAGCTCTAGATGAATAATGAATGACTTGCTCGACTCTTGGCTTATTTATATATATTGAATACGCGTACAATTGTCCATGTGTTAGGCGTTCTAAGATAGATAACGAAACGTAGTTGCGAAGACTCCTATGTTGATTATTAATGAACCTAAGTAGTTCTAAATGGATAATGGAACGTAGTTGAGCGACGCCTGAGGGGTTTTTATTGATGAACGTAAGTGTATAAACACTTACGTAAGTAGTTCTAAGATGAATAACGAATGTCGTTGCGCGACTCTTGGCGGAAAAGAAAGAGCCTCAAGACTACAGGCTTGAGCCTTTCCCGCAAGAAAGCGTCGCAACAAAATGAGTAACATTCATCTAAGAACTGCTTTAGAAGACCTTAGAAATCCCCACAGATTTATCTGTGAGGAATTTCTGGCTGAAACTGTACCCTAGGCAAGCGCCTCAACTTAAGTGAAATGACAATCCATTTGAGAACCACTCAACTTAAGTGAGTGAACATCTATCTAAGAACGCCTTTTAAAGTAAATAAAATCACAATAGCCCGTAGATTCTGCATCTACGGGCTATATCCTATAATCTATATATATATAAGTATTATTTGTTAAAGGAAAGTACACTTCTATCTCAAAGTGTACTTCGTGTAGTATGTTTGGGAGAACTTAATTACTACTCTGAACGTTAACACTATGAAAAATATTGTCGCTACCCAATATTATTCACAAATTGTTAACTAATTATTATTTAACCGAATTGTAATATTTTGAAACATTATAGAGAAATGTTGTTAATTATTTTTTAATTAAGTATATTACAACATTATGTTATTACCTTCTTATTAATTGTTGTTAACGAATTGTAATCATTTTATTTTTTAATTTTTCGTTAACGTAGTAGTCTTTTCAGTAGGCATCAACTATAATTATGTTACATAAATACGAATGGTGATGAAATGAAACATATAGATACAAATGAAAACGCAAATGAAAAATTAATAAAAGACGTGGTTATGATCGCTGGACGTATTTTACTTGAATCCGGCGCTGAAGGCACACGTGTTGAAGATACAATGACCCGTATTGCACGCAAATTAGGTTATTCTGAAAGCAATAGTTTCGTTACAAATACAGTCATACAATTCACATTACATAATGAATCTTATCCGCGAATTTTTAGAATTAATTCCCGCGACACAAATCTAATTAAAATTTCACAAGTTAATGAAATATCACGACAAATTACAAAAGGCAAAATCTCGCTCGAAGATGCAAAGGCCAAACTCGAACATATTTATGTGGCTAAAAGAGATAGTAGCCTAACGTTCAAAGGTATTGCCGCTGCCATTATCGCTATCAGTTTCCTTTATTTACAAGGCGGCCAACTTATCGATGTGATCACTGCCCTATTAGCTGGTGGTTTGGGTTACTTAGTAGTTGAAATTTTAGACCGTCGATTACATGCTCAATTTATACCTGAATTCATAGGTTCATTAGTTATTGGTGTTATTTCAGTTTTAGGGCATTCTCTCGCCCCTAGTGGTGATTTAGCAACGATTATCATCGCTTCAGTAATGCCTATCGTCCCTGGAGTACTTATCACAAATGCCATCCAAGATTTATTTGGTGGGCATATGTTGATGTTTACGACGAAATCACTTGAAGCACTTGTTACCTCCTTCGGTATCGGTGCAGGTGTAGGTTCAGTGTTAATTTTAGTTTAGGAGTGTACACACATGTTTTGGTTATTAAATTTACTTTTTAGTTATACCGCTTCACTGTTTTTCTGTGTTATATTCGACGCTCCTAGAAGATTATATCTTTCCTGTGGTTTTGTAGGGGCATTTGGTTGGATGGTTTACATCCTTTTCTATCAAGGACTTAGTATCCATACGATTTATTCTAGTTTCTTTGGTAGTTTTGCTTTAGGCCTTATCAGTCACTATATGGCACGTAGAAAAAGAGAACCTGCAATTATATTCATGGTGCCGGGAATCATCCCTCTCGTACCTGGTGGTCTCGCATTTGATGCCACTAAGAATTTAGTATTATTGCAATTTGGTAGAGCCATTAATACGATGCTCGAAGTAACATTAATTGCTGGCGCCATTGCGCTTGGTTTATTATTTGCTGATCAAATTTCTAAGATTGTCGTATCAGGATTTGATCGTCGACGTAAACGTATTTAATATATAAAAAATAAGTGCATGATATTGAACGTAGTGTTGTTCAACATCATGCACTTTTTATTTGTGATTTAACAATGTCACAATATTTATTTGTTTGTATCTTCTATCATATCTTCGACCTCATTTTCAGAGCGGTTTAAAATCAAGCGACTTAATTCATCACTATCAATACGTTTCAACTTAGGATAACGTATAACGAAGAAGATTAAGCCAATGATTAACCAACCACCTAATGCGATATATGATGGCATTGAAAGTGAGGCTGGTGAACCTGGCACTAATAATAATAGAAGGAATATGAATGATACGATAGAACCTAAAATTGCAAACGTCTTGTAAACAGGGCCGTACGTATTACTATTCTTATCGTAGCTAAATAATTTAGCTGCAGATAAACATGTAATAAAGTAAGCAATTGATACACCTGTTGAAGACATATCTACAATCCAAGTTAGAGCTGTACGGCCTAACCAAGGTGCGATAAGCGTTACTGCGACTAAAAAGATAATCGCAACATAAGGTGTTTTGTATTTAGGGTGCAATCTGCTAAATGCTTTAGGCATAATGCCTGAACGTCCCATTGAGAATAACAGACGACTTGCACTCATTAAGAAACCATTTAAACCTGTAAAGATTCCCATAATAATCGCAATCGCTAATACGCCTAAACCAATGTAACCGAAGGCCGTTTGTGTTTCAGAGCCAGTTAACCATAAATTACCGTTAAGACTAGCATTATTAGTACTTAACCAACCTGTATAAAGAATCATCACTACATATGTTAATGATGCTGCTAATAAACTATAAACGATTAATTTAAACGTTTTATTAGGTGAAAAGTTAAATTCCTCTGCAGTTTGAGGAATGTTATCGAAACCTACATAAGCCCACGGTGCTACCGCGACAATCATAATGATAGATGTAAACCATCCGGACTTAGGATTCGCTAATGGCTGTAAATTACTAAAACTAAAGTTATGGCCAAAGAATGAGCCAAAGAACATTAATAAGACTACAATCACCATTGCTACACAGAAATAATATTGTAGCGATCCTGAAACGCTTGCACCACGAATAGCGATAAACATAAATACAAGTAATAAGACTGTTGCAATAATAATTTCAGTGATGTAAACATCCCATCCAGCAACTGTATAAAGCTTTCCGTTATTCAATAAATTAGGTAATAAGAATTTTACTAACAAACTAAATGCCGTAGCATTTAAAGCAACTACACAGACATATCCGAATGTTAAAAACCAAGATGAGAAGAAACTCACATATCTTCCGAAACTTAAGTAACTGAATGCAAATGCGCCACCTGATACAGGAAATTTCTCAACTAGCGCGCCATAACTTACCGCGATTAAAATCATCAGTAATGCACCAATGACAATCCCTATTGATGCTGCAATAGGGCCAGATTGTTTAATCCAATCCCCTGGTAAGATAAATGCGCCCCAGCCAATACAGGAACCATAGGCAATCGCCCACACAAACTTTTCTGAGAGGTTCTGTTTTAAATCTCCTCTATCTATATTCTGATTTTGATTTTTATCTTCCATAAAATAAACTCACCTCAAGTACCCTATATACCCTTGAAGTGAGTTTTTTAATCTACGAATATTCAATTTAAAAATGAATTTAACCTACAAATTTAAATGTAGAAATGATTAACATTAACCAACCTGCAATGAACAGTACCCCACCAATCGGTGTTATAGCACCTAATATGCGAATTTGTGTTAATGCTAAAATGTAAAGTGAACCACTGAAGAAGACTACGCCTAAGAATATAAGCCATCCAGCCCAATTAACATTAATTGAAGTAGTACCACTGATTACACCAATAATTAATAAGCCAAGACCATGATACATTTGGTAATTCACAGCTTTTTCCCACACAGACATATATTTGTCTGATAGTTTACCTTCTAAGCCATGTGCACCAAATGCGCCAGTACCTACTGACATCATCGTGCATAAAGCCCCTAAGATTATAAATACTTTCATCATTTATCTTCAAACTCCTTATTTCTTTTAGAAATCAAATATAGATTCGCCATTACCGATTTCATCATCTGTAACCATTGTATCCGATGGCAAACTATTATTTTGTGACGATTTCATTGAATTTGGCACCTTGCCACCCATCGCTTCAATTTCCGCTGCAGTAACCGTTGACTTACTTGATGAAGCAGAATGACTCATTCCCGAGCTAGTCATTGTATTATTATTTTTTGAAAACGAAGGCGCCGTTACTGTATCAGTAAAATCGTGCGTTTTATTGCGACGTGTACTTGGCGCACTTTCCTGGTTAGCATACAGGGATGTCAATGTGTGAATCGCATACATATGCTTTTCAAATTCGTGATTATTGTTAGATTCATCCGCTTGTACAAGTTCACGTTCGATTAATTGAATAATTTGTTCTTTATCCATCTATTATTCCTCTCTTTCACACCAGTGAATTGGAGATTTCCCTTTCGATTCTAGAAACTCATTGGCACGTGAGTATGGTTTCGAACCGAAGAAACCACGATGCGCTGACAATGGACTAGGATGCGTAGATTTAATGATATGGTGTTTAGAAGTATCAATTAATTTTAACTTTTGTTGGGCAGGTTTACCCCACAGAATAAATACTACATTTTCTCGATGGTCTGAAATCGCTTGAATCACTTCATCAGTAAATGTTTCCCAACCAATGTTTTTATGAGAATGCGCTTCGCCTTGTCGTACTGTTAATACAGTATTTAACAATAATACACCCTCGCGCGCCCAATCTTGTAAATGTGGCGATGTTCTATGACAACCAATATCATCCTCTAATTCTTTATACATATTTCTTAATGATGGCGGGAATTTCGCATTTGGTTGTACAGAGAACGCTAAACCGTGCGCTTGATTAGGTCCATGATATGGATCTTGTCCTAAAATAACTACCTTTATATCTTCAAATGGCGTTAAATCAAACGCTTGATAAATATTCTCTCTATCTGGATAGACGATTTGTGTCGTATATTCTTTTTCTAAAAAATCATGCATTGCTTTAAAATCATGTCTTTCTGTAATGTCATGAAATATTTCTGACCATTCCATCGCTTTCACCTCATGCCATATTTTAACATAATGTGCATATCATCAGTTATCAATTTCCTACTATTATATGTATTAACGCTCGCGCTAGTACCCTTTGTAAAAAACATGTTATGATAAGTAATAGATTAGAAAACTGTCGGGAGTGAATCAATATGGCTTTAAAAAAAGTTTTAACTATTGCAGGTTCAGATACTAGTGCGGGAGCTGGTATGCAAGCGGACCTTAAAACGTTTCAAGAATTAGATACTTACGGCATGGTAGCTTTAACTGCTGTCGTGACAATGGATAAAGAAACTTGGTCTCATGATGTGACACCTCTTTCAATGGATTTATTTGAGAAACAATTAGAAACAGCTATCTCAATTGGTCCAGATGCTGTTAAAACTGGTATGTTAGGTACGCAAGAAATCATTAAACGTGCTGGCGAAGCATTCGAAGAATCAGGCGCAAAATATTTCGTAGTTGACCCAGTAATGGTTTGTAAAGGGGAAGACGAAGTACTTAACCCAGGAAATACTGATGCTATGATCGAATATTTATTACCTAAAGCAACAGTAGTTACACCAAACTTATTTGAAGCTGGTCAACTTTCTGGTTTAGGAAAATTAACTTCAATCGAAGATATGAAAAAAGCAGCTAAAGTTATCTACGATCAAGGTGCAAAACATGTCATCATTAAAGGTGGTAAAGCGCTAGATCAAGATAAATCTTATGATTTATACTTCGATGGCGATAAATACTATCAATTAACTACTGACATGTTCCAACAAAGTTATAACCATGGTGCAGGTTGTACATTTGCAGCTGCGACAACAGCTTACTTAGCAAATGGTAAATCACCTAAAGAAGCAGTTGTAAGTGCGAAAGCATTTGTTGCTTCAGCAATTAAAAATGGTTGGAAAATGAACGATTTCGTAGGTCCAGTAGACCACGGTGCATACAACCGTGTTGAACACATCGACGTAGAAGTAACTGAAGTTTAAGGAATCTATATTTTAACTGTCCTCAAAGTCTATGACTTTGCGGGCAGTTTTTTTATTTTTGTATATAGAGAAGTTCTTAAGGGGGCTAGGTTGTAAAGAAATTCTTAAATGGACATTTACTCATTTTGTTGTGTTGCTTGCCCAGGGTACAGTTTCAGCCAGAAATGCCTCACAGATAAATCTGTGGGAATTTCTAAGGTCTTCAACTTGTACTGTTCCCTCGGGCGTCACACAACGTCACTCGTTGCCCATCTTTAGAATTTCTTACCTAAGTACTTTAGCATTTAGATTCATTTAATATTCATACTAGGTGTCTTCACAACTACACTTCGTAATCTATTTTAGAACTACTTACTTAAGTGTGTAAGCAGTTAAATTCATCAATGATTCTAACCTCCTTATTATCTCCAACACTCAACGTCATTCGTTGTCTTAGAACTATTTACCTAAGTGTTTTAGATTTTCTACCCATTAGTGGGGGTTAAATATGTTTAAAGTATATATTTTTGACGTAAACTATGAGCGTATTGAAAACTTTTTAAAAATAAGGAGTTAATATGATGAGTGAATTAAATAAAGATGTAGAAGTAAAAGAACCTGTAACAATTATTGGCGGGGGCATTGGCGGTTTAACGTTAGCGCGTGTACTATATGTTAATGGTATTCCTTCAAAAGTATATGAAGCTGACGCATCACCTGAGGCACGTACGCAAGGTGGTCAATTAGATATTCATGAATATAATGGTCAAGTCGCTTTAGAAAAAGCTAATTTAATGGATGAATTTCATTCAATTATCCATGAAGGTGCTGACGCAGCTCGTATTGTTGATGAAAATGGCAAGTTATTATTAGATGTTCCAGCTGGTGAAGATAATGGACGTCCTGAAGTATTACGTGGAGATTTACGTCAAATTTTATTAGATTCTCTTCCAGATGAAACAATCGAATGGAATAAAAAAGTGGATCATGTAGAAGAAATTCAAAATGGTCAATATCGCGTTGTCTTCAGAGACGATAGCGAGGTTACTACTAGCAAATTAATTGGTGCTGACGGCGCATGGTCTAAAGTACGCAAGCTATTAACAGATGTGACACCAGACTATGTTGGTACAACATTTATCGAAACTTATTTACATGATGTAGACAACAAATATCCTGAAACAGCTAAATTAGTTGGTCAAGGTGCTATGTACGCTTTAGCTCCAGGAAAAGGCTTTGTAGCTCACCGTGAAGCTAACAACATCATTCATACTTATATCGAAATGAATCGCGATTTAGAATGGATTGATAGCATTGATTTTTCAAATAAACAAGAAGCTATCGACGCAATTAAAGCAGAATTTAAAGGTTGGTCACCTGAAATTACTGCCCTATTAACTGAAGCAGATTCAGATATTGTCGCACGTAAAATCAACGCTTTACCTGATAAACATCGTTGGGAACCTAAATCAGGCGTAACATTAATTGGCGATGCTGCACATTTAATGGCACCATCTGGTGAAGGTGCTAACTTAGCAATGTTAGATGCTGCTGAATTAGCAGAAGGTATTGCTAAAAATTATGATAATATCGACGAAGTAATCAAAGAATATGAAAGTCGCATGTTCCCTAGAAGTGAAGAAGAACAACAAGAATCTCATGAAATTCTAGATATTTGTTTAGGTCAAGATAGCCCAGACAGATTCGTAAAATTATTCAAAGGTGAACTTTAATTTTCATAAATACTAAACTCTAAATTTTAATTAACCTCCCTATCAAGCACTAGATAGGGAGATTTTTTATGTTCAAAATAAAGTATTTTTAAAACTACTCATTTAGTCGTAGATACATATCGGTTATACGTCGTATGAAAAGTTGGTACTTGGGGCTCATGTTTTCAGTAGAAAAATCTATTACTATATTAAGTGTAGAGAGACAAAGGAGGTAACACACATCATGATAATCTACAAGCAAAATATAGAAAACGGTATCCCAATGTATGAAATCATTACAAAAACCTTCAAGACGATTACGGTAAAATTTGATGAAACGTTTAACAAGAATGAAATCTATAAATTGCTCTCTCTACTAGAGAATGATCTTGATAATATGAAATTAAGTTATTAAGACATTTTCACAAAAAATAAAAAGTGTTTTTCCAAATGAGAATTCAAACAGAAGTATATTCCCAAAATTGATTTTTTAAGTGCTTGGCCCCCTAATATAAAGTAACTTTAAAGGTCATAAATCATTCCTAAACTCACCTTATTCAATATAGCGTCAATGTTAGCCAAAGATGTCCCACTTTGAAAGCTTAGAGAGTACCTTTAAGCCCAGCTAACATCGACGCTATTTTTGTTTATACATATTTGTGCTACAACAATTTAAAATAGTCGAAATGTCAAAAAATAATAAAGTAAATTAATGAACTCAAGTGCTTACACACTTAGTAAGCAGTTCTAAAATGGATAATGAAACATATGTGTTCACTCGCTTACGTAAGATATTCTAAGATAGATAACGAAACGTAGTTGTGATATTCCTATGCTAAATAATAATGAACCTAAGTGCTTTAGTATTTAGGTAAGAAATTCAAGAGATGAACTACGAGTGTTGTTGCGCGACTCTTGGCGGAAAAGAAAGAGTCTCAAGACTACAGGCTTGAGCCTTTCCCGCAAGAAAGCGTCGCAACAAAAATGAGTAAATGTTCATCTAAGAATTTCTTTTCATTTTCCCCAAAATAAAAAAACGCATTGATGAGGTTGCTCTCAACAATGCGTATAAAAGTTATATTATGCTTTTCTATTTTTCTTCTCTTTAATCCACCATAATGCTTTTTTAGGATGCTCTTCAAAGTAATGAAGATCTTTCTTATTATCAACATTAGGGTAAGAACCTTTAAGTGATTTACCTGCAGTACTTGTATGAAGTGCCGCAATCACGATAAAGCCGATTAAACTAATGGCAGTTAAGTAGTAAGCTGGCGCATAAACATTACCAGTTGATTCTACTAACCAAGAGTTAATTAATGGTGTTGTACCTCCAAATAATGATACAGACACGTTAAATGTTACCGCTAATGTACGATATCTAATATGTGTAAAGAACATTGTTGGTAATGAACCAGGCATTGTTGCTTCGTATGTTGATAAGAAGAAACCTAAAATAAATACACCTAAGATAATAAGTGGTAATGCTTTAGTATGAATTAAACTAAATGCCACAATACTTAATAAAGTAAGACCACCTGTACCGATTAAGAATACTTTCTTCTCACCAATTTTATCTGCCATTTTACCAAAGAATAAAGCTAATGGAATCATAACAGCCATAACACAAGTAATTAAAACACTTGTAGTTGTTTCATCAATCTTAACGATTTGACCTAAATAAGTAGGTAAATAAGCTGTTACTGTATAGTTTGTTACATTAAAGAATACAACAGCTACGAAACATACTAAGATGTCTTTAAAGTGATAACGTAAAATAGTAAAGAAACCAACATTATCACGTTCTGGTGTTTGAACATCATTTTCATAAACTGGAGATTCTTCAAGTTTACGACGTAAATAAAGACCAAATAAACCAAGGAATAAACCTAGAATAAATGGAATTCTCCAACCCCAAGCTTGCATTTGCGCATCTGATAAGAAGAAACTTAATAATGCAATCATAATTGAGGCTGCAATGTAACCAGATAGTGTACCAATTTCAAGACCACTACCTAATCTATTACGTTTTTTATCTGGTGAAATTTCTGCAATATATGTCATTGCACCTGCATATTCTCCACCAGTTGAGAAACCTTGTAAGACCCTAGCGAGTAACAAGAGTGCGGGTGCCCATAAGCCGATCATGTCGTAGTTCGGTAAGATACCGATTGTCAATGTTGATAAGGCCATAAGATAATTGTCGTTGTTAATACAACTTTACGTCCGTATTTATCCCCAATAATACCAAATACTATTCCGCCAATTGGTCTAAGTAAGAACGCAATGGCTAAAGCAGCAAATGTAAATATTTGTTGAATTTGAGGGTTCTGAACTGGTGAAAAGAAATTCGCTCCGATATATGCTGTCGTATAAGCGTACACACCAAAGTCGAACCACTCCATGGCATTACCGATACCCGTAGCAAATACTGTTTTCTTCGCTGTTTGAGCATCGACCATGTTAATTTTATCTTTCTTAAAGTTCATGACCTGTAACACTCCTTCTATTTATGTTACATAATTATACAGAACTAATGCATGTTGTCAAACTTATTAAAATTAATTTAAATTAAGAAATACAATTTTATTCAATTGACAGAATTTAACAATAATTAAACGAATACGCTTTCAGATTAAATTCCAAAATAAAAAAAGTTATAATTAAGAAATAATTTTTTTATCAATTCTCAATTATAACTAGTTTTACCCCATTTTCTTCAGAACAAACCACAATTTCATTTTCCGACTTTACTAAAACGTCTACAACCTCATCAACACCAATGGTTTGAAGGTATTTAACTTTATAACTCTGCCACTCAATTCCATATACATTCATCACATAATCTATGACAAGTTGTCCAGGAACGATAGTATTATGAAATGGATTTTGATCATTAACAATAGTTAAATATTGGTCAACTTGTGATTGACTAAACTTCATTCACTCTCTCTCCTTAATGAACGTTTGTTCAATAATAATACAAGTTTTGTTATTTTTATTTATTTTCAATTCAAAAATATATTGGTCAAATTGCTTTACCTTATTAGTGCGTTTATGCGTTAAATATACACAATACTGTATGTTGCATTCCAACTTTTCATACTGATTTACTCGGGTACGCTTTAACATTATCTTTTTCCCCGTAAATGATTGAAAAAGATTAAATTCTGGCCAAAGTTTCGCACACATTAATGGTGGCACAGTGCCATCATAGATGCGCCCTATCAAATCACAATAATGTCGCACATCTTCTTCATGAAAGGCGACATGACGGGTTTCACTAGTGCCACTTTTCAAAGAGAATTGCATTACCCATACCTCCTCCAATACCCATCGTCGCAATGCCTAGTCGCCACGTAGTTAAATTGAACAAACGTGCTACTAACGCTGCGCCACTAGCTCCATAAGGATGGCCTGATGCAATAGCGCCACCCCATTGATTCACGCGCGCTATATTTAGATGCAACTCATTTATTGAAGCTAGCACTTGCGAGCTAAATGCCTCATTTAATTCCACCGCATCTATATCCTCGATTTGTAACGCCTGTCGCTCCAATAAACGTTTCACTGCGGGCACTGGGCCGATGCCTAACAACATTGGATCTACTCCCGTTGTGACCGCATCTCTAAATGTTAATCCTTGCGTGAAGCCATGTTCTATCGCCAGATCCTTCTCCATGACAAGCACTAGGCCCGCCCCATCATTCTTCATGCAACTATTACCCGCTGTCACTGTTCCACCAGCCAATAAAGGACGTAGTCGATTTAAACGTGCCTCCGTCAATGTCGACTTAATGCTCTCGTCTCGCTCAAAATATTGCCCTTTCACCTTTAACGGCACAATCTCACGCTGAATATTGCCATCATCAAAGTGCTTCGCCGCTAACTGATGACTTCGAATCGCAAACGCATCTTGGTCCTCTCGCGACACACGATAGTGCTTCGCCACGTTCTCAGCCGCTTCAATCATGCTCGGATCCTGACCTTCTGGCGCAAACGACGCACGCTCATAAAATTGCGGCAACTGCGTCTCATAAACCGACTGCGGACGCTTAATCTTCCACGGCGCCCGACTCGTACTCTCGACGCCACCTGCCACATACACACGCCCCGCACCACACTGCACCATCCGACACGCATATATAATGCTTTCCAGACCCGAACCACACTGCCGATCCACCGTTAAACCCGGCACCTCATTAGACAGCCCTGCTTCCAACAACGCCTTACGCGCAATATTACCTCCATTCCCCACAACATTTCCTAATATGACATCCTCTATTTGCTCCATAACCTCAGGAAATTCATTTTTTATTTTTTGAAAAAGGGGTAATAATAATTGCTCAGGTTCTAAATGTCTTAGCGCCCCACCGTACTTACCAAACGGTGTCCTTTTAGCCCACACTATGACCGCTTCTTTCATATTTCTATCTCCCCCTTTAAATAAAGCTCTCGCAATGTGCCACGCGCCACTTTACCACTATTGGTAAAAGGCATCGTACTTACTTTCAAAAGCTTTGAAGGCACCTCATATCGCGACAATGTTTGTAATAAATAGCGTCTTAAACTCAAATAATCAAGTTCGCGATGCCCCATATAAATAAGCACTGCAATTTCACCGAAGCGAGTATGCGGTTTCCCAATCATCACTGCTTCGTCAATGCCATCCAACTGCTTTACACGTTGTTCCACGGCAATCGGGTAAACATTCTTACCACCTATAATAAGTCGCTCACTTTTGCGACTCACTAAATAAAGTTTTTGATCTTTTACGTAGGCGTAATCGCCTGTCTCTATCCAACTTTCTGGTTGAATCACTTTACGGTTCACATAACCTGAAAACGTCATATTGCTTTTAACATGCAAGAGGCCGATTTGATCACTATCTTGTTCTTCTAATTGATACGATACATTAGGGAACAGTTGGCCAACTGAGTCTATAGGTGCCGTTTGATTAAAGTTATAACTAATAAAACTCGCTTCAGAAGTACCAAAAAACTCTATGATATTCGCTCGTGAAAATGTAGTAGTGACATCTTGAAATAATTGAGGTGAAAGTTTAGCTCCACTACTTAATATAGACGTAAGCATCTTCGTTTCACTTGGTATATGAACGAGTTGCGACAACATTGTTGGAACGAGAAACAACGCTATCGATTGTGTTTGTTGTTGGATATGTTGCATTAATTGTTGGGCATCAAAGTGTTGTTGGCCGATGAATGTTCTTCCTGACCATAAAGCATAAATGCAAGTGTACAATGACAAAGAATGTGCCAGTGGACCCGGCGCGATGAAGATAGATTCGTTGTGATGTAATAGCTTTTCATTTTCAATATAAGAGGCAAGCCACGATGGTTCGTTACGATAATATGCCTTAGGAAGCCCCGTCGTGCCTGAAGTAAAACCAATATGTAATAAGTCATCCACTTGCGACTGTTCTTCAAAGAATGATCCTTCCAAATTCAGCGACTGTGTTTTAAATAACTGTGTCTCACCGTTAACAATATATTGAATATTGTAAGTGTCAACAAGTTGATCAATCGTTGATGTCGGCCAACTCGCATCTAAAAAACACGGCACCGCCTCTTGCATCAACACAGCAAAATAATGAATCATATTCATCAATGGCGAGTCACTCAATAACCCCACTCGCGTACCAGATGAAATCTCTTGAAAGTTGTCTAGTGCATCTTTAATAGCTTTATAGAATTCGGCATAGGTTATCTGCTCATCATCAAATTGTAGTGCAATAACGTTTGGCTGTTCTTCTGAGTAAATTTGTAATTTCTTCACAATCTCTAACATGATTCTAACCTCTTAATGTTAACTAATTTAAATATAATGTTAACATTTAATTCAACATAATTCATTTATAAAATAAATAATAAAAATCCAGCCTTCCCTAAAAGCTGTAGGAATGGCTGGATGAAATTTCAATTATCTATTCTAAGTTCGCATGATTTTGTTGCATTGTTTCTTCATCTATATTGAACGTACCCATTAAACCTAGTACGACACTATCTAAGAATAATAATGACGCTTGTTCAAATAAACTACCTAATGGTTGTTCAGAACCTTCCGCATCATGTTTCGTACCAGCAGGAAGTTCAATTACAGTTTCAGCTAATTCACCGATAGGAGATTCCGGTTTTGTTGTTAATAACACTACTCTAGCTCCTACTGATTTAGCTTTATCAGCTAATAAGCGTAAATGCTCAGTTGAACCTGAACCTGATAAGATAATGAATAAATCATGTTCTTTAATAGATGGCGTTGTAGATTCCCCTACAACAAATGCTTCTTTACCTAATTGATTTAAACGCATAGCAAAGCTATTAGCGATAAACCCTGAACGACCTTTACCAGCTGTGAAAATGCGTTGCGCACTGTTCACATCATTGGCAAAGCGGTCATACTCTTCATCTTGTACGTGAGATAACGTACGCTCTAATTCCTCAAGAATAAGGCGATAATTAGTAAATTGAGACATCATTACTTACCTTCAATCGCTTCACGACATTGTTTAGCCGCTTCTACAGGGTCATCTGCGTTAGCGATACCGCCACCTACGATTACTAAGTCAGGTTCTTCAGCTACGATGTCTTTAATAGTTTCTGGTTTAATACCACCAGCTACAGCAACTTTAGAGTTTTTAATAACTGATTTCACTGTACGTAAGCTTTCTAATGGAGATTGTCCTTCAGCTTGTAAGTCATAACCAGTGTGTACTGCGATATAGTCAGCACCCATTTCATCTAATTCTTTCGCACGTTTTTCTAAATCTTGAACTGCAATCATATCAACTAATAATTGTTTGTCATGTTTATGCGCTTCTTCAACTGCTGCTTTGATTGAAGCATCTTCAGCAACACCTAAGATTGTTACAACGTCAGCGCCAAATTTGATTGCTTGGCTAACTTCGTAGTCTGCTGCGTCCATAATTTTAAGGTCAGCTAATACTTTTGCGTTATTAATATTTTCATTTAAATGTTGAACTGCTGGTAAACCTTCATTGATTACGATTGGTGTACCAATTTCTACGATATCTACATATTCCTCTACTTTTTTAGCTAATTCTGCTGCTTCTTCTTTATTTAATAAATCGATTGCTAATTGTAATTCCAATGCAAACATCCTTTCATTACTAAAGTATTTCATTCACTTTAGTTCGCGTTTTTATCTTTCACATTTGGTTATTTACCCATCTAAGATTTTTTTAAACGATAGAATATTTTTCAATGTTCTAATATCCCTTTTTTTGAAAATAAAGATTGTAAATCAACTCAAATGTAGTATTAATACCATTTTTTCTAAATAAATTGAGCAGAGATATACAATTACTCCTATCTTTTTAGTAAAATAAATAGATAAACACATTGTATGGTTGCAAGGAGTGAAAGTGTTGGAACTCATTAATGCTGAAGAAGTACAACGACTATTAACATCATTTGAAAATAAACCAGTATTCCTACACGTTGAAACGACTAATGGTGCATATGCTAACCATTTCGATCAACGTGTCTTTAATGCGGGGACATTTTTAAGAAATATACAAGTCACTTACGAACATGCACAACTTAAAGGCGGAGAGAAAGACCCTTATCGTGTTGGGTTAAAGCTACGTGATGGCGGTTGGGTGTATGTTCAAGGATTGACACATTACGAAATTAACGACAACGATGAATTTTTAATTGCAGGGTTTAATTACGAAGGACAATTGGCTGCTACACTCGAAATTAGTGAAAAGCCATTTACAATATAGAGGAGGCTTATTCATGAAAGATGAAAGACATGTATTAGTGATATTTCCACATCCTGATGATGAGACCTTCTCATCGGCAGGCACCATTGCAAGCTATATCGAGAATGGCGTACCAGTAACTTACGCTTGTTTAACATTGGGGCAAAT
This sequence comes from Staphylococcus petrasii, assembly GCF_002902565.1. GTDB lineage: Bacteria > Bacillota > Bacilli > Staphylococcales > Staphylococcaceae > Staphylococcus > Staphylococcus petrasii. The sequence continues at coordinate 48,904 of NZ_PPRC01000082.1, forward strand.
GGGACGTAACTTAGGGAATCCCCCTTTTGCAACAAGAGAATCATTACCCAATATTCGCGAACGTGAATTAGAAGAAGCGGCGAAAGTGATCGGTATCACTGATTTACGCAAGATGGGGTTACGTGATAAAACCGTAGAATTCGAACCGCATGAGCAGATGGATGATATGGTGAAGAATTTAATTGAAGAAACGAATCCTTCAGTAATTATTTCATTCTATCCTAAATTTGCAGTGCATCCTGACCATGAAGCGACAGCAGAAGCTGTAGTTAGAACAGTAGGTCGCATGCCGAAAGAAGAACGTCCACGCTTACAACTCGTTGCATTTAGCAATGATGCACCTGAAAAATTAGGTGAACCAGATATATTAAACGATATTAGCCAATATAGAGACCTTAAATTAAAAGCTTTCGAAGCGCATGCTTCACAAACTGGACCTTTCTTAAAACAAATAGCTAGTCCAGAAGTAGACGGAGAAACTCAAAGTTTCCTAGAGGTTGAGCCATATTGGACATATCATTTTGAATCTTAAGGGGAGGTAAATGATGACTGAATTTGATTTATCTACACGCGAAGGTCGCTGGAAGCACTTTGGTTCAGTTGATCCAGTAGAAGGAACAAAACCTACAACTAAAACAGAAATGACGGACTTACAAAGTACGCATAAAAACTTCTTATTTGAAATTGAAGAAGTTGGTATTAAAAATTTAATTTACCCTGTGAAAATTGATCGTTACCAAACGGCGGGTAAATTTAGCTTTTCAACGAGCTTAAACCAAGATGAAAAAGGAATTAACATGAGCCGTATTTTAGAAAGTGTGGAAAAACACTACTCAAATGGCTTAGAACTTAATTTCGATACACTTTATCAAGTACTACGTACATTACAAGGCAATATGAAACAAAATTCTGCAGGCGTAGATGTAACAGGTAAATGGTTCTTCGACCGTTATAGCCCAGTGACAAACATTAAAGCAGTAGCAAACGCTGATGTAACGTACGGTTTAGCGATTGACAAAGACAACGTAACACGCAAAGAAGTTACAATTGAAGCGACTGTCACTACACTATGTCCTTGTTCTAAAGAAATCAGTGAATATTCTGCCCACAACCAACGTGGCGTAGTCACTGTTAAAGTATATTTAGACAAAAATAGTGATGTCGTTGATGACTATAAAGAAAAAATCTTGGACGCTATGGAAGCAAACGCAAGTTCAATCTTGTACCCTATTTTAAAACGTCCAGATGAAAAACGTGTCACTGAACGTGCTTATGAAAATCCACGTTTCGTTGAAGACTTAATCCGCTTAATCGCTGCAGATTTAGTAGAATTTGACTGGATTGACGGCTTTGACATTGAATGTCGTAATGAAGAATCTATTCATCAACACGATGCATTCGCTAAATTAAAATATCGTAAATAATTGTTTTGAAAAATAAAGCAGTTGTCTCTGATTTATGTTCATGAGACAACTGCTTTTTAATATGTGTAAAATTTTATATTGAATTAAATTATATGAGATTATAGTTAGGTCGTTTTACCGTAGCTTTAGCTTAATTATGTTTCGCCATACGCTTTTCACCAGGTTTAACGAAGCACATCGCTACAATACTGATTAGTGATGCAACTACTGCTGAGATAAACATAGAAGAATATCCGTAACTTGCTACTAAATATCCTGTTAATGTCGGCGCAATCACCGTTGCTGTATTAACGAAGAAATGCGTAATACCACCATATGTACCTGTTTTACTAGGTGCCGTATCAATAATAACAGACCAGTAGACACCGTTTGGTAAGAAAATAAATGCATTTCCTATCATCATTAATATCATGATAGCTACAATACTATGTGTAAATGGAATGATTAAGAAACAAATCGCCGCACAAATCATCCCTACTATCGCAAAGTATGAACGTGCTATACGTAAACTGCCCGTTTTTTTACGAAGCCAGTCTGAGATATGTCCTCCAAAATAGATTGTGAAACAAGCACCAATCCACGGCACCATACCTAAATACCATAATGAATGAATTTCAAAATGATATTCATCTTGTAAATATTTAGGCGTCCAAGTTAGTATTAAAAAGTTTACATATTGGAAACCAAAATAACCAAACATATTACCTACTAATGTAGGACTTTTAAAGAAATGATACCATTTTTCATTTTTAACATTTTCAGTGTAAACCGTCTTCTCAACATTTAAACTATGGTCCGTCGCACGAATTTCTTCAAGTTCCTCATGTGAAACACGTTTGTTATCTTCAGGATAATCCGTGAATACAAAAGCCCAAATGACTACCCATACTAACCCCAGCGCTCCTAAAATAATAAACAGTAATCTCCAACTTGCTACTGTAAGGAAACCAGAAACGATAGGTGCTGTAATTAAAGCGCCAAGTGGCACACCAATTAATCCTAATGCAGATAGTAAACCACGCTCTTTTGGTGCTGCCCAGTTAGCATTAGTCTTACTAATAATTGAAAAGACCGGACCTTCTGCCACGCCAAATAATACACGTAATAGACCGAAACCAATAATCGCTGACCCACCAAATAATGCCATACCAAGTTCTCCAGCAAATGCCATTGCTATTTCAGTAATAGACCATGCCGTTCCAGCAATAATCCAAACAAATTTAGGACCCCTTTTATCTGCCGTTAATCCTCCGATTAATGAACCAAACATGTAACCATAACCAAAATATCCTAAAATCTTGCCCCAGGCGATAGTATCAAAGCCATATTCACTGATGATATCTTTCTGTGCATAGGAAATGGCCCCTCTATCGATATAATTGATCATCGTCATTACAATAATCATCGCAATAATAAAGTAACGATATTTCTTCATATAAATCCCCACCCTTTGTCACCAAGTTACTTTACTATTTAAGTTTAGCACACTTTGTGTAAGCGTTATCATAATTAAATATTATTATTTATGCCTATTTATATATTTTGGTAATATTTAAATGAATTTGTTTATTTTATGTAATGTTTTATTATATTTATCTATGGAAGAGAGTAAAGCTACTACATTAGAAGAATACGATTCCTATTTAAATACAACTTTTGTAAATATTAAAAACGTTTTAACCATTTTTTAGAACTAATAGATTAAATGTTAAAAGCCAATTTACTTTTGATAAAAATGATAACTTAATAAATCTATAATTATTATTATTCTTTTTTCTCAATATAAATATAATTAATTCAAATTGATATGTTATACTTATGTAAATTCTATATTTATTATGAGGTAATGTATGTATTATTTTGTAGGCTATAATTTAGGTAGTAGTATTACTGGCATTGAGAAGGCTATGATCAACAGACTAAAACTATTTAAGGAAAGTGGCAAAAAAGCGAAGTGTTTATTTTTATCATGGAATAGATTTATTTCAAAGTTTTCGGCTCAATTCATGGAAAAACAAGACTATATCAATATGTATGATTATTTTCAAGAAACAATTAGTACTGTAAAAGTGGAGCATATTGATTATATTACTTATTGGGAACACGAATGTAATTATACTGTTAAGTACGTGCCAAATTCAAAAGACATTCGCGTTTATGATAAAAATGGTATATTCTTAATGTATGTGAGATTCTTCGATTCACAACGTAAGCAACTAGATTATATAAACTATTTTGATATAAATAGAAGAAAAATTAAAAGAGAGTTTTATGATGTTCGTGGCTTTTTAAGTTGTTCTCGTATTCTTACAACAAACCAAGCTGTCTTAACTGAACAATACTTCAATATTAAAGGTGAAATTGTTATTGAAAAATTTTTTAATATTGAAACTAATGATGTTGAAAGAATTATTTTAAATTATGCTAACAAACAAAGATTTTTCAATGATGAAACCTCACTTCAAGCGTATTTTTTTGAATCTATTTATCAATATGGCGATCTATTTTTTAGCGATAAGAATATACACACATCACCTGCTTTTAATATAACTAATCCAAATATTCCAGTCATAGCTGTTTTACATAGTACTCATGTTAAAAATATTGATAAAGTTGCAACATCAAATTATAAAAATGTATATAAAGAACTTTTCAACAATTTAAATCGATTCAAAGCTATCATTGTATCTACCCATTCTCAAAAAGTTGACGTCTCACAACGTATTAATAATCAAATACCAGTGATTAATATCCCTGTAGGCTTTTCAGAAGATCACAAGATTAATGATTCAAAGAAAACCCCACCAAAAAAATTGATTTCTGTCGCAAGATATTCACCAGAAAAACAACTTCATCAACAAATTAAGCTTATTGATTCATTAAAAGCTGAATTTCCAGAAATACAATTACATTTATACGGATTCGGCTCTGAATATGATAAATTAAAACATCTTATTAAAGAAAAGCATTTAGAAGAAAATGTATTTTTACGAGGATTTGTTACTGATTTATCAAAAGAATATGAAGATGCTTATTTAGGTATCATTACAAGCAATATGGAAGGATTTTCTTTAGCTTTATTAGAATGTCAATCATATGGCGTGCCTATTGTGAGTTATGATATTAAGTATGGTCCTAATGAACTAGTTAAAGACCAAGTTAATGGTTATCTAATCACTAAAAATGATGAAAACAAACTAACAGAAAAAGTTAGATACCTCTTAAACAATCCTCAAATTCAGCAAAAATTTTCTCAAAAGAGTATATCGTTAGCTCAACAATACTCAAAAGAAAATATTATTGAAAAATGGGATAACACATTAAGATTTTTAAATACCTAAACACTTAATTAATATTAAAACAGACTCCCTTCAATGGAAAAAGGAGTCTGTTTTTACTAATTAATTGTATTAATTAATTGTTCCCATTTTAAAAATATACTATGGCCTAGATATTTCTCAGTTGATTTAATGCTATTTTCCGATAATGTTTTCAACAGTTCCTCATCTTGTAATATTTTAATTATTGTCTGAGCCATCATCGTTTCATTACCAGATTCAATTAAATAACCGTTAACACCATTCTCTATCATCTCACTCGGACCATAATCTACATCGTAACAAATCACTGGTGTTCCTTTTGCTAAAGATTCAAGTATAGCTAGAGCAAATCCTTCTTTCTTGCTAGTAAAAACCTTTAAATTGGCAGATTCAAGTTGTCTCTCTACATCATTAGAAAATCCATGTAATGTAACATTATTTTCTAATTTATATTTTTGTATTATTTCATTTAAGTCATTTATTTGACCACCATGTCCATATATGTCTAGAGTCACATTAGGGATGGCCTTTTTAACCTCACTTATAATTCTAATTTGATGTTCTACTTGTTTATCAGGCACTAATCTTGAAATTGAGATTAATTTTTTGTTTTGGAAATTTTTATTGTCTATATTGGCATATGTCATATCTATATATCCGACACTTATATTGTATACAGGAATTTGATAATTTAATAGTTGAGATATATCTTTTTTTGTTTAGCTGTAGAGACAATAATTGCTTCATAATTATCTATATAGTTTAAGACATTTGTATAAATGGATTTAACCTTTCCTTGATAGGAATGTGTGCTATGCAAAATTGCTACAAAAGGCATTTTTGCATTCATTTCATTAACAATACCACCATGTTCATGCGGTCTATCAATATAATAAATGTCTCCTTTTTCATATAAATCTTTAAAGAAAAATTTCTTCAATTCATTTTCATTATTGAATAACAAATCTTTATCTTCTTTCTTAACAATAATTTTGCTTAATTCATTACTTTCAGAATTTGTATCATAAAATTTTTGTATTTTAATAATACCATTAGGGGCATGATAATTTTCCATTACAACTTTTTGATTCACATCTAAAATACATGTACAGTTTAAAAACCCCCTAGTAT
>NZ_PPRC01000083.1 GCF_002902565.1 Staphylococcus petrasii
AGACAGTTATATTGCAGTGAGCGATGAGCCTGCGTATATGTATATAAATAATTATCAGATTTTACAATACAATACTGTTATTGGAAATATGGAGTGACAAACCTATCTCTCCATTAAGTTATTAGTCTAATTTATTATTGCAGTAATTGCTTAATAGTAAAAGACACCTATAAATTATAAAATAGATGCCTTTTACTGTTTTTTTATATTAACTTAAATATTTCTCTTTGAGCTTTTGAAATAGAATAAAGCATTTTACTGATTTCTTCGTAAGAATAGTTATCAATATTTTTGGCAATAGTTTCTAAATTTAAAGCTAATGTACCCGATTGACTACGTGCCTCACTAATGTCCCAAGTTTCAGTTGCATTTCTTGCCTCTTGTTTAGAAATCTTACTAAAATGATTATAAATTTCTTCAGCGATATTAATTACATCATCATATTTTTTCATTTAATATCCTCCAATTCTATTGAATTCATTTTTTATACGATTATATATATCAATTTAGCATAATACTTAACTTAAAGTGTATTATTATGTATAAAAAATTTCTAATAGATTTATATTTATATTTAATAGGGCAAATAAAGGGCATATATTTAAAATAAAGGGCAAAAGTATTAAATAGTTAGCGCGTGGACAAGTTAGATATCTCATTTCAAACGTCACTTTTAAAGTGGCGTTTTTTTGATAATTAGAAAGGTAAAAAAACAATAAGGGCACGTGGGAGTACCCTGAAAGAACTACGTTGTTAAAGTTGAAATGATTTTTTCTTTATCTGACCAATGTAATATTAAAAGATTTTCATGTTCTGCAGCATAACGAGCTTTATCATTAATAGGATGATCAACATCGTTGGCTATAATAAACATTCTTGGCGTTTGATTATTTCTAGAGGGTCTATTAGTTTTAACATCTCTATACATATACACATCATTAGTTACTTTATTAAAATCTAAATTGTTTGCAAAGTTAATGAGCTTTTCTGGTTTGGATTTTGTTTCAGGCAGAATATAGTCGATAGAATACTTTATACCTGATTCACCGGACACTGATACTTCGGCAGTTCCCGCTAACTCTTCTTCATAGAGGAAGTTAAAAACGTCTTCATAGAACAGAGACGAAACATTATTTTTAGAGGTTATTGTAAGATCATAGATTTTTAAAATACCTTGAATTAAATCGTGTTTAGATTGAGCGAAGCTTTCATTTTTGACATGAGCAATAATTTCGTCATCTTTTAAACTTAAGTTAAATTGATTTAATATGCATTGTATTATCCTATTTCTAGCTTTAGTTTTTGTGTTTATATTAGCCATTTTTAATTCATTTAAAGTTAAACCATCATCTGATAAAATGATTGATTTATCAGGCAAAAAATCAACGTATATTCTAATATAATCATTTAAGTGATTTCTAAAAGGAGTGGTAATTTCTGTAGAACTATCCATTTTTTTGTATTTATAACTTTGTTTAAGCCAATTAAAATATTCGTTCATTTTTTGTTCGATAAGTTCCATTAGTTATCACTCCTTTTCCAATTAGAATAAATTTGGTTCTATTATAACATTATCGTGTTTTATATTAGTATAATCCATAAAAAAATCTAGCGATTCGATAAGTTCATCCATTAATTTTAAATCCTCGATTTCTTTTAACGGAATAGCTATACCTCCATTATCGTATTCATCGGTAATAATATGTATATGTGGCGTAGGTATTCTTTCGTAATTTGGTGGGTTAGCGTGGTCGCTCCCATTCACATCAAATCTAATCATATTACTTTTATAGTTAACGCTATTTAATAGTATAGTTAAGTTATGAGGATTTCTATGTCCCCCTTTATTTATTATAAGAGTAAACTTTTCTGTATCATCAATAATATGAAATAATTTATGTTTAGTCTGTTCACCAACACTAGGTATATTAATTATATTATTTTCAAAAACTTTGATTTTGTTAAGCAATTTTTCGTATAATTCTTTCTCCATCCCTCAACCTCCTTTATTCCGCCATTAATATGGTAGACTAATTAATTTGCGTAAATGTTATTTTAGCTCTTTTTCAATCTTTTCTCCCTTAACTCTACCTTTATCATCTACTTCAGTTTTAGGATCTTTCCTTTTCTTTGCGCTCTCTTCTACATCTTTAGTGCCACATGCCCCTAAAATTAATGTACTTGCGAAAATTAATGCTAAGAATTTTTTCATAATATATATCCCCTTTGGTTTGTTTTTAATAATAAGATTTTATAAAAACATCAATTTTTTATTTAAAAACAATTTTATCTTCGTCATAAGCATCAACTGAATAACCTACATATGCATGTGTTTTTAATATTAAATGTTTTGGTTCGCTTTTAAATTCATATTCATAAATATTAAATTTGAATTCTTCTGTTATTGTTTGGTGTTCTTTTAATTCAACATCTGTGTGTAATGTAAATGTTTGTAATTCATTTTCTAAAACAGGAAATTGACTATTTTTATCAGGATTTTCATATCTTTCTACTAAAGTTAATGAAATTTTGTTAATAGTTTGAGCAGAACTACCACCCTCTATTCTTACAATTCCTTCCAAAGTATCATTACTATGAATACTTTTATTTTTTACTAAAGTTTCAACCTTCACAGAGTTTATTCCAATAGAAGCAAGAAGATTTTCAAACATAGAATCAAATCCTTTCTGATTATTTTTTAATTATACAATTACCATAACACTAATCCACTCTATGCAATTTAAAAACTCTCAATGGCTCAAACTGAATAACGTATTTGCCATATCGAATATATAAATAATTCTATCATTTTACTAATTTAAAATGTATAACGTATATAAAATATTAAGTTATTAATTATTTTAAGACGTTGATAGAAGCTCTGTGTTGCATTGAGAAATGCAAAGACGGATAACTTAATCACAAAAGGTTTAGTATAGTGAATGCATATAACTAAATTATTCAAATATAGATAAATATTTACAATTTAAAGAATGATGAAAACTTTTAACTAACATCAGATATAAGTCAGTTAGTCCAAGACAAAATATACATAACAATCTTTCATTGATCGGTACACCTTAAAAAGGATATATTGATACTAAAGAAGTTAAATATGCATATCCACATTCTGAAAGAGTAACAAATGTTAAAGTAGATAACATACATATGATTTAATAGTTTCTGACGGTGCAAATTATGTATTTGTTGGTAAAACAACTGTGGTAGTTAAGGGCAGCGACATCTTTTACTTAGAGTTTATGTCATGACATAATTATGACATAATGGATTGGAAAAACTAAAAAATATGGTATAATAAAATTACGGAAACGGCTTTAAATAGGGATTGTTAAGAGTTATTTTATAGTATTTTTAGGTGTACTTAATGCCAGGAATGATGTAGTAAATAACTATTATTAATTTATATATTTATTGAGTAATATTAAGGTTTGTTTTCTATGAAAATAGGAAGCAAACCTTTTGTTTTTATAATTGAAAATTGAAGCAATAATAAGTTAATAATATTTAATCGGTGGTAAATATAAAGTAAAGCCAATGGAGGTCATTATTATGGAATTAATAGGAAAAATTATAAGTTTCACTATGGAAACAATTTCTAATTGGTTAGGTAGTAATGATTTAATTGAAGATATAAAAAATGGCAAAAGTAAAAAGAAATAGTTATAAAATAAATAAAAGACGCTTTTCTAGAGAAATTTCTTTAGAAAAGCGTCTTTCTATTTTCGCTACTAAAAATCATTTTAAAGCAATTCTATCAACCAAACTCCCATTAAAATGAACACTACAAGTGAACCAATGAACCAATACAAATTTTTAGTCACATGGCCCGGACTGGTAAACGCATATAGGTATAGATGATAGATTGCAGATACAAACGATATAATTAGTAAAAGTGAGAAAATGAAAACCATACTATCACTCCTGTTTATATTTGATTGAGTAGGACAGTAAAAAAGAGGAACTAAACTAACTTAGTTCCTCTTACATATTATTTTAAATCGTCAATTGCTTGTGCGATTGAATCGAATACATGTGGAATATCTTCTTTTTCAACACAACTAAATGCAATACGAATATCTGTGTCATTTAACGCAATAATACCGATCGAATATTTATCGATTAGATGTTTACGTAATTCTTCTGGATTTACGCCATTCACTTTAACTGCCATGAAGTAACCAGAATTAAAGTCATAAGCTGTCCAGTGATCTTTATATTTATCGTCATAAACAACTTCTTTAGTCACTTCATAACGTGATTGTAATGTATCGATATTTGCTTGAATTTCTTTATCAAATTGCTCGTGATGTTCAAGTACATATTGAATCGCACTTTGTGAAGGCATTGGACCACTTGAAATATTACTTCTAATTAAACCTTTCACTTTAGCTTCAAGTACATCTTTAGCAGTGTCATTATTTAAGCCAAATGTAATGAAGCCTACACGTAAGCCCCATGCAAAGAATTCTTTAGTAGCACCATCTAAACGAATAGGTAAAATGTTTTTAGAATCTAATTGCGTAATTGCTGTGAAAATAGATTGCGTATAAACATCTTCATAGAATAAGCCGTAGTATGCATCATCTACAACAGCAATCACTTTCGTATCTTTATTAGCTAATTGTTCAATAGCTGAAACAATTGTTTTAACTTCGTCTTTAGTAGGTGTATAACCAGTAGGGTTATTCGGATAGTTTAAAATTAATAACACTTTATCTTGGTTACAATTTTCTAATGTTGAAACTAATGAATTTGTTGTATAGTGACCATCTTGATCAAAGATTGAATAAGTTTCAATATTAGCACCGTGTTTTGTATCAAAAATTAATTTATAGTTACCCCAGTTGTGTGTAGGTAATAATAAAGTATCACCGTTATCTACAAATAAATCAGCTACTAATGATAAACCGTGAGTTAACGCATTAGTTACGATAGGGCGACTAATAGTTTGTGCAGTTAAATCAGGATTTTCTTTTAACATTTTTTGTTGCCATAAATCTCTTAAGCTTTCGATACCTTGTGGTGGTGCATATGGAAAGACTTCATCTGGAGATAAATGGTTATACACATCATATAAAGCTTGTGCATACATTTTGCCATCATTATTTGTAGCCATTCCAATTGTTGCATTATACTTCGTTGATTTCGCTTCTGCTGATTGAGACAGAATACCTTTAGGATAGTACATTGCTTGGCCCAAATTTGAAAGCATGCTTAAAATTTCAGGACGTTCATCTACGAGTTGATCATTTAAATTTTGTGCTAAAGGGTTCATAGTTATAACCTCGCTTTAATTTTATCATTCATTCTTATATTAACTTGATTTTAAATAAAGATAAAGTCTGGTTATAGTAAGGGCAATGGATTTTTTAGTTATTTCTTTAGAAGGGAACATTTGTTCGCTTTTTATGTTAAAATGAGGACAGGTCATCACAAGATATGACACTTTTCATTGTGGAGGTGTAGTGTAATGTCGTGGTTATTAGAAGGTATGATGACTCTAATTACAGGAGGCATACTAGTTATTTTTCGAGTTTGGTTGGAATCAAAGTGGAAGAATAAATAGATGACCTTACACAAAAACCCCTAACTTGCCGCTACAAGTTAGGGGTTGTGTAATGTAATACGTGGATACAACTTAATTTTAACATATGATAAATAAATTTCAATTTACAATTGCTATGAAGGTTTACATATAAAACGATGAATTTGTTATAATTAAAACAATGAGGTGACACAAAATGATGAAACACTTAACCAAAATATTTGTTGGTTTAGCCATCGTCTTATTTGTTGTTAGCTATTATTTACAAGCGACAGGACATGAAAGTCAAGGTATTAAGTTACTATTGGCAGCTATTATGTTTATGATATGTGCTTTTATTAATCGAAGTAATGATAGACGTAAAAATCGTAAATGAATTGATTTTTCAAATTTAAAATAATCAATATAGTTAATTCTAAGCAGAAGTAAGATGATGAGATCCATTCAATCGAAGCGGATTTCTGTCTTGCTTCTTTTTTAATGCACTAAGTGTATCTATACAATATATACACTTAAACCTTAAATAATCCTTAATTTTCAAGAAATTCAATAAAAATGCTTTACAAATCTGTGTATACTGTATATATTATGTATATACAGTTATTAAAGGGGGACAGCGATGAAGATAATTTTAAAGAACACCAGTGAACAACCTATTTATGAACAAATTAAGCAACAAATTAAAGAGAATATTTTAAAAGGTTATGTTGAAGCGGGTAGTCATTTACCTTCCATGAGAGAATTAGCTAAAGATTTACAAGTGAGTTTAATTACTACCAAACGTGCTTACGAAGATTTAGAAAAAGATGGCTTTGTCACAACGATTAGAGGTAAAGGAACATTTGTGAAAGAACAAGATAGTTCAATTTTAAAAGAGAAACAATTCTTTGTGATTGAGAATCTAGCCCGTTCAATGATTAAAGAAGCTAAGACCATTGGCATGCCTCTAAAAGAGTTAAAGGAAATATTAACTTTAATTTATGAGGAGGAAGAAGAATGAATGCAATCGAACTTAGAAATGTAAATTATAGTAATAAGTCTTTTGCGCTTAATGATATTTCATTCGATGTTCCTCAAGGTTTTGTTACAGGGTTCATTGGCGGTAACGGCGCAGGTAAAACAACAGTCATTCGATTAATTATGGATTTATTAGAAGCAAATAGTGGTGAGATTAAAGTTTTCGATAAAAAGATGATGAACGAACCACAGTGGATTAAAAATAAAATAGGTTTTGTTTATTCTGAAATTTATTTTAATCAACAATGGACAGTCAAGAAGTTAGAAAGTTTTATTTCTCCATTTTATACAGACTGGGATACAGAAGTGTTTCATCATTATTTAGAAAGATTTAATTTACCATATAAAAGTAAGGTCAAAAACTTTTCCACTGGGATGAAGATGAAGCTCTCACTGGCAATTGCATTAAGCCATCACGCTGAGTTATTCATATTCGATGAACCAACAGCTGGTTTAGATCCCATCGTTAGAAACGAAGTACTTGAAATTTTACAGCAAGAATTGATTGATGAGAATAAAACAGTGTTTATCTCAACGCACATCATTTCAGATTTAGAAAAGATTGCAGATTATCTTGTTTATTTAAAAGATGGTGAAGTAAAAATTCAAGGCTATCGTAACGAATTGCAAGAGCAATATTTCATTGTAAGAGGTGATACTAAAGATTTAGATGAAGAATTAAATCAATTATTTCTATATAAAGAAGAAAAGGCTACAGGTTATCTAGGATTTACACAACAAGCAAATGTATTTAAAGAATTGTTTGGTAACAAAGTCGATATTAAACAGCCTTCTATAGAAGAATTAATGATTTACTTAGAAAAATCTGATCGCATGCATTTACATCAAGAAAAACCTCAAAGTGAGTTGATACAATGAAACAGCTATTAATTAGAAACTTTAAATTACGTAGTTGGACGATTGCTTTATACATTCTGTTGCTTGTAATTAATCCTATTTATGCCATGGTGATGGCTAATACAACATGGAGCTTTATTATATACACCCCAGTTGCCATAGCATTAATGTTAGTCAGTATTTTAGATTCAGGACATTTATTTAGAATTCATAGAAGATTAGGTGGTAAATCATCTTATTTATTTTATGAAAGCTTACCTGTTTCTAAAAAAGACATGTTAAATGCAAACTATATCACATGTATTGTCTTAACATTATTTGGAGCACTTATTATAGGATTATATAATTTTCAAGCTACGAATATTGATATTAATGATTTACGCTATTCTACAGCTATTTCATTCGTATATGTCAATTTCTTCAGTATTCCTATTGCTTTTCAGAAAAATACTGAACGCAAAAGTGAACATATTTCTTACGCAGCTTACATTATTTCAATGATGTTAGTTATACCGTTTGCGATTGCTTTAGTGTTTACAGCATCAAATGCATTTTTATTAAATAATGCATTAAATACACAGCTATATGCGAAATTTATCAATTATGGCTTACTACTATTAAGTGTTTTATGGATGATAATTAATTACATTATTCAATTTAGACATATTAATCAACGTATTAAAAAGGAGGGCTTTTATGAAGCTAGAGAACATCACTAAAACGTATGGTTCTAACAACGTTTTAGATAATATCGACTTTGATTTTGGAAATAGCCAAATTGTTGGTTTAATAGGTAAAAATGGTGTTGGTAAAACAACTTTAATGAAAGTAATGAACGGCAATATTATTAATTTTAAAGGAAAAGTAGATCTTAAAGACGACGAAAATGTCGGCTATTTAATTGAACATCCTAAACTTTATGACAACAAAAGCGGCTTATACAATCTAAAATTATTCGCTCAGGTGTTAGGAAAAGGATTCGATAAGGAATATTCAGATAAGATTATCGATGCATTCGGCATGAGACCTTACATCAAGAAAAAAGTTAAGAAATATTCAATGGGTATGAAACAAAAGTTAGCCATTGCAGTATCACTAATGAATAAACCAAAATACTTAATTCTTGATGAACCTACAAATGGTATGGACCCTGATGGTTCAATTGATGTCTTAGAAACAATCCAATCATTAGTAAATGACTTAGGAATGAAGATTTTAATTTCAAGTCACAAACTGGAAGATATTGAATTGATTTGCGATAGAGCAGTCTTCTTAAGAGATGGACATTTCGTACAAGACGTTAATATGAAAGATGGCGGCCCTCAAGATCATACATCAGTTAAAGTAAGTCGCGACGACTTCAACACAGCACTTGAATACTTAACAACGCATTTCAACGTTTTACAATCTCATAAAGAGAGTGGCGAAATTAATATTAAAGCACAACAAGATTATCAATCATTAATTAAAGCACTTGTTGAGAAGAATATTTATCCTAAATTTATTGAAACACGTAAAAGTTCGCTTCGAGATACGTACTTTAATATTAATCAGAGAGGTGACAAATAAATGAGAAGTATACAATTAGTAAAATATGATATTATTAGTTTCTTTAAAAGCTATTTAACATATATTGCTTTATTACTTATTTGGGCAGTATTAGGATTAATTACAATATTAATGGCTCGTAACAACGATAAAGTAGATTACACAATGATTTTACCAATGGCAAACTGGATGTTCTTATTCTTTGGATTACTAGTAGTTATCAAAACAATCACTCGTGACTATTCTCAAGGCACAATCCAACTTTACATGAATAAAGTTAAAAATAGAATTGGCTATGTCGTTGCGAAAACAGTTTCTATTGTTATTATTTCATTCATTTTCACTTTAATTACTTATTTAACAATGTTAATTATCGAAGCAGCTACAGATGGTAAAAATTTAGATGGAGATAAATTCTTAACAAATATTTGGTTCTATCTTATCTTCTTACTATTCTTTGGTTTATTACTATTCTTAGTAACACTTATCGTGCAAAAACCAGCTGTAATCTTTACTTTAGGTATCTTCTTAGTATTTATTGTACCTTTCGTTCAACCATTCATCGGTTTAATTCCAGAGTGGGGCGATAACATCCAGAAATCACTTAAATATATCCCATTCAGCTATTTAACAGAGAAATCTAATTCTGACAAAATTAAATTTTCAAATTGGCAATGGTTCATTTCAATTGCATCAATTGTTGTTTTATTCATTGCTAATGTGGTTTACGCTGCTAAACGAGATATTTAAGCTAATAAAGAAGTCTGGGCAATTCACCCAGACTTTTTTTAATACTTATACTGACAACTTAGTAACGATTGAATCATACACTTGATTCCATAATTCTGTGTCATTTTTATATTTTGAGGCAATTTCTTGATGTACTTCTTTTTCTTTCTCTTCATAAGTTGGATCGTCTTTCGCAGGTAATTTCTCTGCTCTTAAATCAGTGACGAACTCTTGAGCTTCACGTGCTCTAGGACCCCAAACATTCACTTGTTCATAGTTATCATTTAAGAAGATAAAGATAGGAATCGAACGAGCTGTCCCATTAGTTAAATAACGATCAATTAAATTAGTGTCTTCATCTCTGTGAAATACGCGTACTTCAAGATTTAAATATTCGCTGATACGCGCTAATATAGGAAGATTCATCATTGCGTCTCCGCACCAGTCTTCTGTAATCACTAAGACTTTTGAAAATGAAGCACCTTTTAAATTGTCAATTTTACTATCATTGGAAGGAATACTAAATGCATCATATATTGCCAAGACGTTGTTTTTATTTGTTGTCATGTCGGCAATATAATCTTCGAGTGGTTGGCTTTTTTTGTAATATGTTTCTAAGTTAGACATAAGTAAAACCTCCTTAAATAAATTTACATTATTATAACAAGTTTTTTGAAAAATTGATATTTTTAATACTTTTGATAAAAATATAATAATTTTAAAATTAAAAAAATCTTATCCTTATAATTCTTGGGATATCTTTGTAGGAAAATGAATTATTATGATATATTTAATTTAATACTATTAAAGTGGTGATTATTTTGCGCATTCAGAATAGATGGGTTGTTTCTATTATCTTTGCTATTTTAGCGTTTGCGGTAGTCATTGGTCTTACGATCTATAAAAATGAGAAGACTGTTGATTTAACAGATGTAAAGATAAATAATATTCAACTCAATCAACAATTCGATAAATCTAATTATACTGTGAATCATCATATTAAATTAGACAGATATGAATTTTATAATGACAAAAATCATAAAAATGTGACAGTTAAAGTTAAAAAGAAACATAATAAAGTAAAAGGTATCGTCGTGGTCAATGATTCGAAAGTGGATACAAACATCGGCGTTCATATAGGTGATCATGTAGATGATGCCATTAACTATTTAGGCGATAATTATCGTAAAGATAAAGTTGGTAAAGGCTACGATGCAATTATTTATGTAGATAAGGAAAATCATATGAAATTATCTATACTTTATAAAAATGATATTGTGAAACGTATTGAATTCTTTAGTCGTTAATTTTTGCATAATATTATTAAAGAGATAAACAAATTAAGAAAGTATGTGAAAGAGAAATGGATAAAATTACTTTTTTAACTGAACTAGAAATGGAATTGAAAGAACTACCAACAGAAGAAAAAGATAAATTAATGGATGACTACGAAAACCATTTTTTTAAACAGGAAACACAAGGTAAATCGGAAAAGGAAATATTATCTCATTTAAGAGAACCACATGCAATTGGCAAAGAATTAAAAGCTAAAGAAGCAATCACACATGCGAAAGTTACGCCTAACTTACGTAACATTATTAGAGCAATCATGGCGTCCTTAAGTTTGGGCGTCATTTCATTTGTTTTTATCATTATCCCAATCATTATCTTTCTTGGAATTTTATTTTTAGTGTTTCTATTTTCAATCTTTCTCATACTGTTCCCACTTATCTTAATTATTACGGGTTTCGTAAAAGGCGTCCAAGATTCTTTTAGTAACTTCCTTTTTAGTGTTTCGTATAGTGGAATAGGAATAGTGCTCTTTGCGATGACAATGATTATTACGCGAAATATATATAAACTCGTTTTAAAATACTTAACTTGGTATATTCAAACTGTTAAAGGAAGAGTTAAACAATGAAGAAAGCGATAATTACAGGTTTAGTTATCTTTATAGGTTTTTTCGTAGCTGGAACGTTAGTATGGTTTGTCCATGATAAAGATGAATATAAGAAAGTAAAGTATAACAAAGAATTTACTAATAAAAACCTAAATATGCTTAACATTGATAGCTATTCTTCTGATATTGTTATCAAAAAAGGCAAACAATTTAGAGTAAAATATATTGGTGATAATGAGATTAAAGTTTTCACTAAAAGAAATGGAATTAATATAAAAGAGCGTCGAGCTGCAGATAGAGGATATAGTTTTAATGTCAATCCCTATAATCTAAGCAAATCTACAATTTACATTACTATTCCAGAAAAAGGATTAAATAAATTACAGATTGATGCCACAATGGGTGAAGTATCACTTGATAACCTGAAAGTGAATGAGGGCTCAATTCATAAAGATGGTGAAGATATCTTTATTAATCAATCAGAACTAAAAAAATTTAATATTGAAAGTGACACTAGTCATGTATTTATTAAAAATAGTTTGGCTAGTAATATTAAATCAAAAACACATTTTGGTGATGTATTAGTAAGTAATTCAAAAATTAAGAATTCTATATTTATAAGTGATAATGGAACACTTAAATTTATAGATATGGATAGTGAATCAGATTTAAAAGGTTCAAGTAAACGTCAATCAATCATAATGAG
>NZ_PPRC01000084.1 GCF_002902565.1 Staphylococcus petrasii
ATGATATATTAAATTATTATTAGTGTAATGTGCCTATAATATATAAATCTATCAACTTATATAAGACTATATTTAGAATCTATTTTAAATCGTAATTTTTACGTTTTAATACAAATACACTCTTCTTGATTTCAAATAAACATTCTTACTAAAACTTAAAAGTCTTTATATTATAATATTTATTAATTTTGCAAAATAAATTTCTTTGGGAATATTATTGCTAAAATTTAGAGGTGTCTATTATTAATTTGTAGGCTACAACATGCAATGACAACTTAGAATTTACCTACACTATATCGTAATTTGGCTCTATCACTTATTACGATAAAAAAGAAAGCATACTGGCGTCATGCCAATATGCTTTTCTTTCAAACTTTATTTTTTAACTTTCTTACGTATACGATCAAGTGTCGTAAATAACCAATATTTCACTTTGTTGATTGGTTTATAAAAGTCTCCTATTAACTCTTCAATATGTACGTTGAATCCTCGTTTAAAGCGATAAACACCATAATCCTCGCTATTTTCAGTAAAATCACCAGATAAACCATAGAAATTATATCGATCATAACCGTGGTCAAAGCAATAGTTCATCATATGCCAATGCATCATGTATGGTCCCATATAATTATTATATTTTTCTGATGATCCTCCAGAGAAGTAATTAACCTCGTAGGCATTTGCAAAGTATACACCAGAAGCTAAATTTAAAATTTGACCATCTGTTTGACGTAATTCACTCGCATTTAAGAGTTCTTTTTGGTCATGTTCTATTTGTTTATCTAATTCGGCAATCTTTTTAAGTTGTTTATCATTTTTGTTTTCTTTTGCCATCATTTGATCACGACGAGACTCTTTATCACTTAGTGATTCTTGTAAAGTTTTAATATACTCATCAAGGTCAATATATGCAAGTGGAACAAGAACCTTATCCCCATATGTATCAATAAAATTATAGAAATATTCATCTGTTTTAGATACAAATCCCGTTCTTGCTTCAGTTTCACGATATAAATCTAAAAAGATGTGGAATTCATCTCTTTTTAGAAATCTAACTTTAACTCCATAGTTTATCGCTTTATTAATATTTCTCTTACGTTGACTATCAAATTGTTTTTTCAGTGAAGCAGGTGTTTCACCTTTAAGATAATCTACGCCCATCCATCTTACTTGGCTTGAAGTATCATATTTAGTAGTGAAACCATGATGTTCATAACCATGAGATTTAAATAAGTTTACTAAAGCATCATTTTTTTCTCGACCTTCAATTGGATTAATATCTTTATCATAAATTTGATAAATCCAGTAAGGGTCTAATTTAACGTATAAACATTGATGTTGATGTAAATATTTTTCTAGTTCACGTAAGTAAAAATCGACAAGACCTAAATCAGAATAATCCATTACTGGTCCACGATTTGAATAGTAAACATAGCTTCCCATAGTCGGTATTTTAGAAAAAAGACTAGCTGCAATGACTTTATTGCTTTCATCTTTCACACCTAATAACACAACCTCAAAACCATCATTTTCACGAGTTTGAATATTTTCTTTTACTTGGAAGTAATGACTTTCTAATGATGGGTTTTGTACAAAGTTTTCATATTCTTTTACTGTTAACTCTGTAAATTTCATATTAGTCTATTCCCCTCTTAATCAAATCTATTTTTTAAGCTTTTTAAGCGTTCTATAAACTGAATACATTGGTTTATTTATAGGTTTCACAAAATCTCCCACATATTCAATCACATCAGCATTGAATCCTTTTTTGAATTTTACAACACCAGCGTCTTCAGCATCTTCAGTGAAGTGACCGCTAATACCGTAGAAATTATATCTGTCAATTCCATGTTCTAAAGCATAATTAATCATTGTCCATTGCACTGCATAGCTTCCAGCAAAGTGTCTATATTTATTAGAAGTACCACCTGCATAATAAACAACTTCAAATGGATTGATAAAGAAGAAACCTGCAGAAATTGGTAATTCATTACCATGTTCACTTTGTAATTTAGCAGCTTCGTCAATTTTTTGTTGATTTGCATCTAATTGTTGTTCAAGATTTGCTTTTTTATTATGAGCTTTTTTGTTTTCAGGACGTTTTTCAATATCTTTTAATGCTTTATTTAAATCTTTCGTTAATGTTTCACGTTCATTTTGAAGCTCTTCTAAGTATTCATCGAATTTAATATACGCTAATGGTACTAATACTCTATCTTTAAAGTGCTTAAATCTATGATAATAGAAAGTATCTTCTCTATCAGCAAAGTCTTTCGTTTCACTTGTATCTTCCATAAATGATCTAAAAATTGGTAGTTCTTCTTCAGTTAAGAATTTAACTTTCACACCATTTTTTTGTACTTTTTTAGTATTTCTTTTACGTAAATTATCCATACCATTTAGTACATCTTTAGCCGTTTTATTTTTTAAATCTAAAACAGAATGGAAGCGGATTTGTAAAATAGGATCAAATCCTGTTGTAAAGCCTTCATGAGCATAGCCTAAATGTTTCATTTTATCGAAGAACCAATCATTACCAGCGTTGCCAGTTATCTCACCATCATGATTACGATATTGATAAGGTAAATATGGGTCTACGCGAACATATAGACAATTATGTTGTTTTAGATATTTATCTAATTCATGAAAGAAAAAGTGAACAAGTTCTTTATTCTCAAAGTCAATAACTGGACCGCGATTACTATAAAAGTATTTAAAGAATTTCATTACTGGCACAGCAGTTAACAAGCATGCAGCAATTACTTCGTTATCGTTATTTTTAATTCCAACTAAATGAGTTTCAGTTTTTTCCGCAACTTTTAATTCATAGTTTTCGGTCATTTGCGTAAAGTGACTGTAAGGCATTTTATCTGTGAATTCGCCAAACTCTGTAGCCGTTAAATTTGTAAACTTCATTATTTATAACTCCTAATTTAAGATATCTTTTTCTAGATTAATGTTCACTATTTCAGTTGAATAATTTTGATTTATGTATTAAAGTGAAATTATTTTTCTCTAATCTCAATAAGTATACAATAGATATTTATAAAACTGAAATAGAATCTATTAATACAGACGAATGATTCAATTTATTTTATATTGATGTATACAAATAATAAGAGCTGAAAGACTAAGTTTTCAGCTCATTAAATGATTATGTTAATTTTATTTTAAAGTATTTGCACATGCTTTGCCAACTATTGTAATTGTATTATTATACTGAAATTAACAGTTGCTATTTATTTATTTAATGCCTCTCTTATCGACACTAAATATTCCTCCATTTCACTTGGACGATTGTTTTCAAATCTTTTAACAATTTCACTTCCAATTACCACACCATCTGCTACTTCTATTATGTTAGTAACATGTTCTGGCGTTCTTATGCCAAATCCTGCAACCACAGGTATATTCGTAAGTTCTTTTATACTTTTTATTTTCTCTTTCAATTCTGGATGGAAAGTTCCATCTTTACCAGTTGTGGCATTCATAGTTACAGTATAAATAAATCCTTCAGCATGTTGAGCAATTGTTTTTATTCGTTCTTCTGAAGCGGTCATTGCTATAAGCGAAATAATTTTCACTGAATATTGACTAACTCTTCTTTTCAGTGCTTTAGCTAATTCAAATGGCAGATCTGGAATTATAACCCCATATACTCCTGTTTTTTCACATTCTTTGAAAAAGGCTTCTTCCCCATACGAAACAATGATATTGTAATATGTCATAAGTACATATTTACATTTTATCTCATGTTGATGTGAAGCTAATTCCTTAAATATAAAGTCAATTGTTACGCCCTCTTTAATCGCTTTATTTCCTGCATTCATAATCACAGGTCCATCAGCTACAGGGTCTGAAAATGGCACACCAATTTCAATAATATCAGCCCCATTTTCATCTAATACTTTAATATTATTTATGAAATCTTTATTACCCATAACATATGGTATAAATAGTTTAGTCATTTATACCACCTCTTTCATTAGTGTATTGTCGAATGGTTTCCATGTCCTTATCACCACGTCCAGATACTGTAACCACTATAATTTCATCCTTCTTCATGGTAGGCGCTAACTTTTCTACGTAACTTAATGCATGCGCACTCTCAATTGCTGGGATAATTCCCTCAATTCTACTGAAGCGGATGAGTGCTTCCATCGCCTCTTGGTCACTTGCACATTCGTATTTTACTCTTCCTATGTCGTGATAGTAGGAATGTTCTGGTCCTATTCCAGGATAATCCAGTCCTGCAGATATGGAATGTGCTAATTCTATTTGTCCATTATCATCTTGAATTAAATACATTTTCGAACCATGAAGTACGCCTGGTCGCCCTTTTCCAATAGCAAGAGCATGCTTATCAGTATTAAAGCCTTTACCGGCTGCTTCAACACCATATAATTGAACGTCATCTTGGATGAATGGATAGAATGTGCCTATTGCATTAGATCCACCGCCTACACATGCTACTACTGCATCTGGTAAACGGCCTTCTTTATCTAATATTTGTGTCTTAATCTCTTTACCGATGACACTTTGGAAGTCTCGAACCATCGTTGGAAATGGATCTGGTCCAAGTGCTGAACCTAGTAAATAATGCGTATCGTCGACATGACTCACCCAATATTGCAATGCTTTATTTACTGCGTCTGACAATGTGCCTTGTCCGTCGTCTACTGCTTCGACTTTAGCGCCCAATAACTCCATGCGAAAGACGTTAAGTTGTTGTCTTTTGATATCTTCTTTTCCCATAAACACAATTAGTTCCATATCAAACAGTGCTGCCACCGTTGCACTAGCTACACCATGCTGTCCGGCGCCTGTTTCAGCAACCAATTTATTTTTCCCCATGCGTTTCGCTAATAAAGCTTGGCCAATAGCATTGTTGATTTTATGCGCGCCCGTATGATTTAAGTCTTCCCGTTTGAGATAAATCTTGGCGCCTCCTAATGTTTCTGTGTAAGATTTTGCATATGTTAAAGGCGTTTCTCTACCAACATATTCTTTTAAGTAATATGCTATTTGTTTTTGAAAATGAGGATCTTGTTTGGCTTTCGCATATTCCTTCTTTAATTCAATAATGGCTGGCATTAATGTTTCTGGAACATACTGTCCTCCATATTCACCAAAAAATCCTAATTCATCAGCTTCCGTTTGGATGTTCTTCATAGTTTAAATCCCCTTTCACAAGATTTACGATTTCATTCATTTTAGTTAAGTCTTTGTCGTGATTACTTTCAATGCCACTGGAAATGTCGTAACCTGCATGCTTTAAATTTAATTGTTCAAGTTGTTGAATACTTTCTAAATCTAATCCACCAGCAATTAAATAAGGTGTCGACGTTTGAATATTGTTTAGTAGTTTCCAATTAAATTTTCGTCCTGAACCTCCATATTGTTCTGAAGGTGTATCTATAATTAATAAGTCAGTATAGTTTTCGTATAATTTTATTGATTCAGCAATATTGGCTGTGGCAGGAAGGGCTTTAATTATCTTAATATTCTTGAAATTCACTTTAGTCTTGTTGATTAATTCAATTGGTTCGTTGCCATGAAATTGAATACAGTCAAGCGGTGTATTAATGATTAAGTTTTGAATTTCTTTAAAAGTAGGATTTACTACTACAACGACTTTTTCAATATTTCGAGGAACAAGGTGCATTAAGTCATTTAAATGTTGTATATCCACATGACGCTTACTTTTAGGAAAATGTATAAACCCAATCATGTCGATATTTAACGAGTTAACTTTTGCTACATCTTTTATTGTTTTAAATCCACAAAACTTAAGTATCATGTGTGTTTAACCTTTGGCAATTTTAGAGATGGTAAAAAGCTAGATAAATCATGACAATTCATTAATGCCCCACCTATTAATAAACCATCAATCCCACTTTGAATAATATCTTCTACATCTTCTTTCGTATTAATGCCACTTTCTGAAATATAATAATATCCTTGTTTTTTATTACGTAATATTTGATTCGTATGTGCTACATCTGTAATAAATGTTTTTAAGTCTCTATTATTAACGCCAATTATTTCTGGGTTTAATTGATAGGCTCTTTCTAATTCAGCTTCGTCATGAACTTCCACTAACACTTCTAATTCTAAATTGCTTGCATAAGTGTATAATTCGCGCAATTGATCATCGGTTAAAATATTGACTATTAACAAAATGATACTTGCACCAGCTTTTTTAGCTACGTCAATTTGAAGCGGATGGATAATGAAATCTTTACACAATACAGGTAAGTTAGTATGCAGAGTAAGTTCCTGCAAACGTTCAAAGCTACCACCAAAATATTGCTCATCAGTCAAAATGGAAATCGCATTGGCACCATACTTTTCGTAATCTTTTACTTGTTGTACTAAATTACGTTCATGAAATGCAGATACAGACGGACTTTTCGATTTAATTTCTGCAATAATATTTAATTTAGAACTCGTTTTCAAACTTTCAACTAATTTCGATTTATGTGAGACATCTATAGTTTCAAGTGTAGTTAATTTTTCATCGTAATATCCTTTATTTAGTAATTGTTCCTTATACTCTACAATTTCATCTAAAATAGTCATCTCAACACCCTCCCATTAATAAATACTGTTTCATAGCTTGGCCACTATCGATAAGATGTTGAGCTAACTTCACTCCTGCCTTAATTGTTTCAACCTTTTCAGTAACATAAAGTGCAAGTGCAGCATTTAAAACGACTACATCACGTTTAACAGAGTGATCTTGATTGTTTAAAATGTTCAAAGTGATTTGTTTATTAATTTGAGGTGTTCCGCCTTTTAATTCGCTATTATCTGCATTTATCAAACCTAAGTCTTTAGCATTTAAACGATAATGATGAATAGAACCATCTTCTTGTAATTCATAAATTTCATTGTCTCCTGAGAGAGTAGCTTCATCCATTCCATTTGTGCCATGTATCACTATTGCTTTACGGCGACCTAAATCTTTTAATGTTTGTGCAATCATTTCTAATTTAGTTTCATCATAGACGCCCATGACCTGATAAGTAAGTTTGAACGGATTAATCAAAGGACCTACTAAGTTAAAAATCGTTGGTGTATTGATAGATTTTCTAACTGGTTGAATGTACTTCATGATTGGATAAGATTCCATCGCACTTATAAACGCTAATCTTTTATTTTTCACTTGTACCGACACATCAGTCACGGTAGTCGTTGAAATACCTAATTCTTGTAGTAAATCTGTGCTACCAGAATTCGAGGTAATACTTTTATTACCATGTTTGATTACTGGCACGCCAGCACTCGCTACGATAAATGAAGCGGTCGTTGAAATATTGAAACTATTAGATTTGTCGCCTCCCGTTCCACATACACAAATACTTCCATCATAGGTTGGTTGCGTAGGATACATGGTATGAATTAGACTTTCTACAATATATGTTAGCTCTTGTTGATGAATGTTTTTTCTTGAAAATGCTTCAAGTAATTCAACCTTTTCTTCAAATTTAATATCTTGATTAATTAAGGTATTGATAAATTCTGTCGCTTGTTCTTGTGTCAAAACAGTTTGATTATTAATGTGTTCCAATAGTTTCATCTAAGTTGTTCCTTTCATTCACAAGATGTATAAAATGAGTAATAATCTGTTGTCCATAGTTAGTAGCGAAAGACTCTGGATGATATTGAATACCAAAGTGTAGATGATGGTTATCTTCAAATGATTGAATACTGTCTGCTGTCTTACCCGTAATCGTTAAATTTGATGGAAATGATTTTTCATCACTTATCAATGAGTGATAACGCATAACTTTAAATTCAGTCGGTAAATCTTGATATAGAAGCGTTGGACTACATACTTTCATTGTATCTACTTTGCCGTGCATTACTTTTGCGCCTTGAACCACCTTACCGCCGTAATAGCAAGTGAGTGCTTGAGCACCTAAACATACACCTAGGATTGGTAAATGTTTATATGTATCAATAGCATTGATTAAACAATCATTATCGAGTGGATGGCCGGGTCCCGGAGATATGATGACACCGCTAATTTGATCACCATAATCTAGCACATCCTTGTCATCTGGATATTTAACTATCACTTCATCTAGCTGCTTTACTATATCTACTAAGTTGTAAGTAAATGAATCATAATTATCAATAATTAGTATCATGGGGAGACCTCCAATAAACTCTTCGCTTTCAAACGTGTTTCTTCTAATTCTTTTTCAGGAACAGAATCATACACTACGCCACAACCAGCCTCTACTTGAACAGTGGTATCATCAATAAACATTGTTCGAATGGCCAAAGCAAAATCTAAATTTTGATTACAATTTATGTAGCCAATACCGCCACTATATATACCGCGCTTATGAGGATAGACTTCATAAATTCTTTGAATTGCTCTTAATTTCGGTGCACCTGAAACTGTTCCTGTAGGTAAAAGGTTAGCAATAACAGTCATAGGTGATAGCTCTTTTTTAATTTCACCTTTAACTTCACTCACGATATGCATCACATGTTCATATTTTTCAATTTCCATTAATTTTGTGATTTTTGAAGTACCTGTATTACTCACTCTATGTATATCATTTCTTCCTAAATCTACTAACATGCTATGTTCACTTATTTCTTTTTCATCTGCTAGAAGTTGGCTTGCATTACGCTCATCTTCTTCAACTGTCTTACCTCTCTTTATCGTGCCAGCAATTGGATTAGTAATGACTTCGCTATCATGCACTTTGACGAAACTTTCTGGAGAACTTCCAACAATGATGGGCCCGTCCATATTGATAAAATACATATACGGACTAGGATTACGACGTTTTAAATTTTGATAGAGCTGATAACTTAATTGATATTTATTCTCTCCAAAATGATGTTGGTATTGATAAATTCTAGATGGTACAACCTGAAACATATCCCCCTCTTTTATTAGCTGTTTTAGATATTTAACATTATTTATAAAATCATTATCATTTATATTAGCTGCCATGTTTGTTCGTTTTGGTGGAATGATATTATTCTGTTCATACGCTTTTATAGACGACAGCTTTTCAATACGTTCTTTTACTCTCGCTTTTAACTCTTCTTTTTTAGCTCCTGAAAATTGATTTGTAGCAACGACATACAAATCATCACGATAGTGGTCAAATACGTAAACATCCTCAATCATATAAAGTTGTACATCGTCATGATCTTTCTTAGGTTTAATATTAAGTCGTTGCAATATAGGAAACTCATGTCTAACTAAATCAAAACTACACGTACCAATAAATCCTGAAATGAATGGCAAGTGCTTCAGTAAATCATCTTCAATCTGAATATTAAATTGGTTGATATAGTTTTTTAGATAATTATAGGGTTCCGTCGTGATGATTTGATTTTGACGTTTGGTTTTAATTTCCAATCTTACATCTGTCAAAGTTACTGTTCCATGATAATCAAATGCGACAATTGAATACCTGCCTTTTAATTCTTGCTGACTTGTACTTTCTAATATTATCTTTTGTTCTTTCAATTGCCCTAGCACCTCTGGAGTGATGTTAGCTCTTATCACTTCATAATATATTTCCATAGTCTCACCCTTTTCCTATTAAAATGATTTACCTAATATCAAAAATTGATTATTAAAAAAATTTACAGGATAATTATTTTGAAAATTCAGATTATTTTATTTATACTAATTTCAAAATCTAAGTTTGTAACTAGCGATGTTCATTAAGCTTATTCGTTAAATATTTATCATTAACCTATATTAAAGACCTTCGCAAATCAAAAAGACACCACAGTTAGCTATCCTCAAATATAAGGACGCGTTACCGTGGTGCCACCTTAATTAACATTCTCATGTTCACTCAATAATTATTCATTTATACATTTTAAGCCCAATTCAAAAAATATGTTGTGCTAATTTCCATCTACCATTAGCTTTCTTATGCTACAAATCATATTATCTACTTCACTTAAAATTATTTGACAATTCTTATAATTCAGTATAATACATAGAATTAATTTAATTGTCAATGACATTTTACAATTTTATTGGTGATAAACAATATGCGTAGAGTAAGTCCTGAGTAGCTTTAATTGAATCAATATGTGTTCTTTCTAATGCATGTGAAGATTCAATTCCTGCTCCAAATAAACCATGACGAATATCGGCTCCAGATCTAAGTGCTGCTGAGGCATCAGATCCGTAATATGGATAAATATCTACTTTATATGGGATTTGATTAATCTTACATAAATTAATTAAATGTGACTTTAATTCCTTATGATATGGGCCAGAACTATCTTTTGCACAAATAGAAACTGTATATTCATCAGAAGATTGTCCATCTCCCAATGCTCCCATATCAAATGCGATAAATTCGATAATCTTTTCTGAAATTGAAGCATTTGCGCCATACCCTATTTCTTCATTGTTAGATATATAAAATTGTGTAGTATGTGGTAAAGTTGTATCCTCTTGTTTTAACTTTTCTAGTAATTCTAAAATCATAGCTACGCTTGCTTTATCATCTAAATGACGTGATTTTATAAATCCTGAAGGTGTAATTTGAGTTCTTGGATCGAAACTAATGAAATCTCCAACTTCAATTCCTAAATCTCTTGTTTCTTCAGCAGACGTTGTCTTTTCATCTATACGGACTTCCATATGTTCAATATTACGTTCGATCTCATGATTATCTTTATAAACGTGTACACTTGTTTCATGTAGACAAATTGTTCCAGTATAGACTTGGCCAGCTTCTGTTTGAATTTCACAATATTCGCCTTCGATAGCATTGTAAGTAAAGCCACCAATCAAACTAAGCGCTAATCGGCCGTCTTCTTTAATTTCTTTAACCATAGCTCCAAGTGTATCTACGTGTGCAGTAATACATCTTTGATGCTCATCATCTTCGCCTTTAACAGTAATGATTAATGCACCTTTATTCGTTAATTTAGTTGGATAACCTAAACTTTCAGCTTTATCTTTTACATAATTTACAGCTTCAGCTACATTACCAGAAGGACTATTAATTTCTGTTAATTCTTTAATCGTTTGTAGAACCTTTTCACTCATTCTGATTTCCCCCTTTTCTCTTATTAACATTTATTTTATCGCACTTACCCGCCTATCTCTATTAATCCAACTATATAACTATTGTTTAATTATGCAGGCTATTTTACAATAACTATATTCTGAAAATTTCGAAATAAGGTGATTCAATTGAAAAATATTTTATTCGTAGGTTTAGGTCTAATTGGTGGTAGTTTAGCAAGCAACTTAAAGTTTTATCAACCAGATATTCAAATTTCAGCCTTTGATGCCGATTTAAGCCAACTCGATAAGGCGCAGTCTATTGGAATTATAGATGAGAAAGTTAAAGACTATGCTTTAGGTGTTGAAAAAGCTGACATCATTATCTATGCTACGCCCGTTCAACAGACTGAAATATATTCAAAAGAATTACCTAACTATCATACTCGCCCTAATTTAATTGTTACAGATACTGGTAGTACAAAAGCAAATATTCAACAATATGAATCATATCTTTTAGAACATAATATTCATCTAGTTGGTGGCCATCCAATGGCTGGTAGTCATAAATCAGGTGTGCTTAATTCTAAGAAATATTTATTTGAAAATGCTTATTATATTTTAGTTTACAATGATGATCGAAACGCTTTAGCTGCTAAATACTTACAAGAGTTGCTATCTTCAACATCTGCTAAATTCATTACTACTACAGCTCAAGAACATGACTATGTGACAGGTATTGTAAGCCATGTCCCTCATATAGTCGCTTCTAGTCTAGTACATTTGAGCGAAAATAATTCAAACCAACATTCATTGGTAAAGCAATTAGCAGCCGGTGGTTTTAGAGATATTACCCGTATTGCTAGTAGTAACGCGGATATGTGGAGAGATATTACCTTAAGTAATAAAGAAAATATTTTAAATATATTAGAAATGTTACAACTACAATTCCAAGCTATCGCAAATTCAATTAAAAACGATGAAAGTGAAACTATATATTCCTTTTTCAAAGATGCTAAAAAATATAGAGATCAACTTCCTGTTAAACAACGTGGTGCACTAAATGTAGCGTATGATCTATATGTAGATATTCCGGATGAACCGGGTATGATTAATAAAATTACTAATATACTAAGTTTACATAATATTTCTATAAGTAACTTAAAAATTTTAGAAGTTCGCGAAGATATTTTAGGTGCCCTGCGTATTAGTTTTAAAACGCCTCAAGATCGTGAATTAGGAGTTAAAGCACTTAATCATTTTGAAACTTATATTTTATAAAAAAATATCCTCTTAACTGATAGAAGATATTCCACTAATTAATGGATATTCTTTTCTATCGTTAGGAGGATACTTCTCTACATTTTATGTCCTGCCATTAGACCTAAACGTCCATGTTTGGTACCTGCATCAGTGTATGAAATCGCCTTTGATACGATACCTTTTCCATATTTATTCTGTAAATAGTCTATTGTTTTAGCTAATTTTTCATCTCTTCGTCGTTCATATTCATCAATAAACAAGTTTAATTGTCTATCTTCTTCGCTAATCAATTGGGTTAATGAAATACTCAATGTTCGATATAACGCACTTTTATCGCACAGTTGGTTCGCATAATAATTCACTACCTTAAAAATATCTTTTTCTAAATTAGTGGGATCTGTTAGAGTATATTGCTTATGTACGCCGCCACCTTCTGTATAACCAAAAGAGAAATGTATTGTACGTGCTAATTGCTTACGCGCTCTAATACGACTTGCTACATCTTCAATTAATTCTTGCATTACTACTTTTGTTTCTTCAAAACGATAGTCTCTCATTAAAATTTGGCTTTTACATATTGAAGGATTTGTAACTTGATATTTTTCTCGCACTTTACTTTGATCAATACCATTAGCATGCAAGTGCATATCTGTGCCTAAAATACCAAACTCTTTCTTTAAATATCTATAAGGATACTGTGCTAAATCCCCTATAGTAATGATTCCTCTTTTATTAAGTTTCATTTCTGTTTTTTTATTAATACCCCAAAAATCTCTTAAAGGTTGAATACGCCACAGTTTCTGCGGAACATCTTGATAACGCCACTCAGTAATACCATTTTTTGTATGTTTTGCTTCTATATCCATAGCCACTTTGCTTAACAACATGTTGGAGCCTATTCCAATTGTGCAATATATACCTGTCTTATCTAAAATTTCCTTCTGTAACCTTTCCGCAAATGATGCTACTGTCGAATTAAATCTATGGTAACTGTTAGTTACATCCATAAAGAATTCATCAATACTATACTGATGTAAATCCTCACCTGGAATATATTTAAGCGCAATTTTTGAAATTTCAATAGACACTTCTAGATACTTTCGCATACTGGGATTAATGATATAAATATCGTTACGATGTGGTATTTCAAATAATCTTGAACCTGTTTTTATTCCTATTTCTTTTAATTTTGGTGTAGCTGCTAATACTACAGACCCCTGTCGTTTAGTATCCGCTACTACTGCTAATTTTGTAGTTAATGGATTCAATCCTTTTTCAATACATGACACACTTGCAAAAAAACTCTTTTGGTCAATACATAGAACATCCCTATCTTCAAGTAAGTTATAGTCATACATCTTAATAACCTCCCTATACAATATTTATTATATACGAACATCTGTTCTATATCAATACAAACACGAACTAATGTTCTTATTATTTTATTTTTGCGGTTAAAACGAAAAATGCTATACTAATCTTGTATTAATATATAAGGAGGAAAATTTATGCCAATCGTAAATGTTAAATTACTTGAGGGACGTTCAGATGAACAATTAAAAGATTTAGTAACTGAAGTAACTAATGCAGTTGAAAAAACTACAGGTGCAAATAGAGAAGCAATTCACGTAGTAATTGAAGAAATGAAGAAAAATCACTACGGTGTAGCTGGTGTAAGAAAATCAGACGAACAATAAGTAATTATATCTTAAGTTTACATAATAAAATTATTGTTTTAATATAACCACAAAAAAGCCATGCTTAATAGCATGGCTTTTAAACTTTATTCATTAAAAAATTCTTTGATTGCTTGTTTATTTTTTTCTTTATCAATATCAAGTGCGCTTCCATCATTATTCGTGTCTATATTTTGATATGAGTTTTTAACAGGAACGGTTAATGACTGTACGTCTTTATCTCCTCTAATACCAAAATTTATACCGGTTTGGAAAATAGCAGAGTTAGGTATATTCGTATTAACATATCCTCTTAATATACCTGCAACTTTAGGCAATTTAACTATTGAATCTGGTGTAACTAATTGTTGTTTTAATGTTTGCATGACCTGTTGTTGACGTCTAACTCGACCAAAGTCACCTTCTTCATCGTGTCTGAATCTAGCATAACCAAGTAATTCTTTACCATTCAAACGATGGCGACCTTTTTTCAATGATACACCAATATTTTCAGACATATCTTTTTCAACATTAATTGGGATACCATTAGGCTCTAATTCATCAATCATCTTTTCAAAACCTGTAAAATCAATTACAGCATAATATTCAGGATTTATGCCTAAATTTTTATTTAATGTCTGACGTAATAATTCAGGTCCCCCAAGTGAATAAGCTGCATTAATTTTATAATTCTGATAGCCAGGTATTTCTGCATAAATATCACGCATAACGGACATCATTTTCATTTTTTTATGAATATAATCATATTGAACAACCATAATAGAATCCGAGCGAGATTTACCGCCGTTCGCTTGGTCTGCGCCGAGTACAAGTACCGAAATTTTTCCATCATTTTTTACTGGGCCGTTAAATTGATGTATCTTCACATCTTTAGCATGCTCTTTTGCATAATTTAAGCCGCTTCGATAACTATGTATCACATAAATCACTATCGCCAACAATATCACTAATAGAATTAGTAATATAAAAGGTAATTTGCGAAGTCTTTTTTTCTTACGTCGTTTAGAAGGCGTTTGATTGTGTGCTTGTCTGCTTAATTGTGTCTTATCCTTCTCGTCTGTCATATTTACCTACCTTATGTTTAAAATCTTCAAAATTATATAGCTATGTACTATAATTTATATATACTAAAGTTAAAGAACTTACCTTAAAAAATCAAGTGCTTTTTAGATAAATGGGACTAAGGTCTAATGAAAGGATGGCGTAAATGAATATAAATACAGCATATTTTGCTGGTGGGTGTTTCTGGTGTATGACCAAACCTTTCGATCAATTCGATGGCATAGAAACAGTTACCTCTGGATATATGGGAGGCACAACAGATAACCCTACCTATGAAGAAGTGAAAAGCGGTACAACCGGCCATTATGAAACCGTAAAAGTTGAATATGATGTAGCGCTATTCTCATATAATAAATTATTAGAAATTTTCTTTTCAGTGATTGATCCGTTAGATGCTGAAGGACAATTCCAAGATAGAGGTTCACAATATAAAACCGCTATTTTCTATACGAATGAAGATCAAAAGAAACTTGCGGAAGCATACATTCAACAGTTACAAGATACATTACATGCTGAGAAAGCAATTGCTACAAAAATATTACCCGCTTCAACTTTTTATAAGGCTGAAGAGTATCATCAAGATTTTTATAAAAAGAATCCAGAACGTTATGCAAAAGAACAACAAGACCGCGCAAACTATAAACCCAACTAATAAGCTAAAAAAGACATCCATACTAAGTGTTTAATCAATTACACTTCAGTAGGATGTCTTCTTTTATATCAACTTAATTATTTATGTCTAATGACTCTCATGACTTTCATCATGCTAGACACTAATGAACTATCTCTACGATAAACTAAAAATCTTGGTTCCCAATTAGGGCTATACTTTTCCTTATACTTACGCAAGCCTTGGAAGCGATATAAACCATTAAAGTGTTCAAACACACGGCCTGCGACACGCTCTCTAGGATATGCGTAATCTAACTGGCCTACATTAGATAAAGTCGCCATGCCCATATTAAACGCTTTATAGCCTTTCTCTTTACCCCATAATAGCATATGCAAGTATAAGCCATCCATTAATGGTAAATCTAAATCTGGTAACCATCTAATTAAGTCTACTGAAATAGCTTCGTTATAATGTGTTGGCATTAAACTACAGAACGCAATAATCTTACCTTCTTCATTCTTCATAATACCAATAGGTGCTTCTTTTAAATAATCTTCAGTAAACTGACCTACAGAGAAATGCATTTCATTACGACCATCTAACCATTGGTCACTTACCTCTTTAAGTTCGTTAAATAATTCTTTTGAAAATGGAGGTTCAACAATTTCAAATTGAATATTTAAATCACTAAATTTATTTAATGTTGCACGGAAGCCTCGACGTTTTTTACCAGAAGTTGTAAATTGCGTTAAATCAATAATAGCTTCTTCTCCAAGTTTGAAAAATTGATTTCCGAAATTATGATACAGAGGCATGAATCTATCAGAAACTTGATAGAAAATAATGTCATATCCTAACTTTTCAGCATAATTATAAAACTCAATTAATAACGATTGGAATGATGCCGTGTCTCCAATAGGATCGCCTAAGACGACTAGTGCATTGGATTTATAACGATACATTAAGAAAGCTTGTTCATTCTCATGCATGAAGATATCTTTATCTCCACTATAGATTAAATGACTGAGATAATTACCGCCATAGGTTTCAATAATAGATTGGCATTGAGATAAATCTTCAACTTTGTGCGGTCTAGTAAAGCGAATTTCTAATAACCATTCGATAAGACCTACAATAATAACTACCACTAAAATTGTTAACCAGAAATAATATTTTAATAATGACGTATCCATCTCAATATGATAAATATCTAAAGCATATAATGTTTCTGAGATAATTAAATGATTAATGTATAAAACGATAATACTAAATAGTAACGTTAATAATACATTTCTTAATCTAAATGGACGTTTTAACACTCTAGCACGACGATACGCTAAAATAAGTAAGATAAAGATAAGTACTAACCACGCTAGTAAAATAAATGAAGCGTACGTATAAATTGTCGCAGCAAAGATTAAAATTAACGCAATCATTACGAAGATAATCGCTCTTCTACTTTGTTTAAAGATACCTTTAACATTAATCAATAATATTAAACAAGCACTTGTATGAATTGATAATACAATATAATAAATAAAGTGATCCGCATCATAAAGGCCATCGTATACAATAGTAATATTGTTAATAAAGAAGATGATACTTGTTAGTAATACGAGAATTGATAATGCAAATGAGGGAATCTTCGACACGATGTCTTTTTGGTAAGAAAATAAAAACGATGTGACATCTTTAGCTGGTGCGTAATATCTAGATTCTTCAAAGTATTTACGCGCAGAAGAACCAAATTCAAAGGTAGATAGAATAAGTGCGATAATTACCGGCACGAAATAATATGCGAAACGATATAGCAATAATGCTAATAAAACTTTCTCTTCTGGTACGCCTAGAGATTTCAAGCCAAGTAAAACGACTAAATCGAACGCCCCAAAGCCACCAGGGATAAAACTTACTAGTCCAGCTAAAGCGGCAATGATGAAAACTCCGATAACTGTCGTAAACGCTACATGGCTATTAACAATTACTGTAGATAAGTAAAGTACTACTGCTGCAGCTATCCATTCCATGCTTGAAACTAACGTACAATAAACACCTACAAACTTATTGCGTTGATCAATAGGTTTGATGATGGTGTAAGCAATAAATATTGGTAAGAATAAAGCAACAACGTACAGTATCCATCTTACCCAACTAATTTTGTTGAGAATGTGGGAAGCATTGAAAATATGTAATACAACTAATATAGAAAGTAAACTTAATCCTGTTAACATGGATACAAGAATAATTGAAATCGCGTGAACGAGTTTCTTTCTATCAGATGTATAATTTTTATATACAAATGCTCTAAATCCTGCTCCGATAAAACCACCAAAGCCTACAATCGCATTGAAGGCATTAATAATATAACTCAATCTAAAGACTCTCGACCATGCGATATCGAGTTTAAGTGCTTTAACAAGTATTAAGTCATAGAGACTCAGTAATATCATTGAAGCGCCACCACAAATAAATAATCCAATTAAATGCCAACGATTGATTTTACCAAAGGATTCTAACGTTTCTTTAAAATTAATATTAGCTAACTCGTGATATAGCGTTACCACTACGGCAATAAATAACACAGCTGCAAATACAAATTTTAATATTGATAAAATTCTATTTTTAAATTCTTCAGTCATTATTTCACTTCTATCCTTTATCTTAAGTTAATTAAAAATATATCATACCTTTTTCGGAATGAACATATACTGATACTTTAATTAAGCTAACAGTATTGTAATGTAAAGCAGTCTTACGCAGAATAACTCCGCTCCCTTTTCATTTTCAAAAATAAAGCAAAATAAAAAGTCACAACAAATGAACTTCACTTGTCATGACTTTAAACATTAAATTATTCTGCTTCAGTAAAATCTTTATGTTCTTCTTGTTTAATTTCGTATTGACCAGCATCCTCACCATAATACTTATTATAACGACGTTTAAATAATAAGAAGAGATGTGATACTAACACTTTCAAAATAGCATAACCAGGAATACCTAGTATAACCCCTACAATGCCGAGTAAATTACCAGCACTTAACAAGATAAAGATGATTGTAAGTGGATGGATTTTCAATGTTTTACCCATAATATTTGGAGAAATGAAGTGTCCTTCAATAAATTGAACGAGTGTCCATACGATAATCAATTTTAATAGCATAAACGGAGAAGTGATTAACGCAATAACGATAGCTGGGGAAATCGCAATCGTTGGACCTAAATAAGGTACAACACTTGTTACCGCTGCGATTGAAGCTAATACTAAACCGTAATCTAGTCCAATAATGCTATAACCGATAAATAATAAGATACCAATACAGAATGATACGATAATTTGTCCTTGAATATATGAACCAACTTGTACGCTCATTTTTTCAATTAAATCATGGTAATCTTTTCTGAATTTTGGAGGCATTACCTTAGTACTAAAGTCTTTAAATTTATGTCCATCTTTTAACATAAAGAATAATACGAATGGTGTCGTTACAATAACAACGCCAACGTTCACGATTGTTTCAGCAAACGACATAATTTTAGTACTAAATCCATCGAAATAATTTGAAACTAGTGTAGGCACTTTATTTGAGAACGAATCTAACCCATCTTGTATCTGCCCATAAAATGAAGACAGGAATGAAAAATGAGTCACTTTATCAATTAACCCGTTAAATTTTTCAACATACTTCGGGAAGTTATTAACTAATCGCGTAATTTGATCCCCGATAACCGGAATTAATAAATTAACGATTAAAGTAGCGCCACCTGCAATAACTAAAAAGACAATAATAATACCAAGTAATCTTGGAATATTATATCGTTCCATCAAATTAATTACAGGATTAATTAAATAGAATAAAATAAGTGACACTATAATCGGTGCTACAATTGTATTAAATACAATGATAAAGGGATGGAAAACATAAGAAACTTTATCAAAAATAAATATTACAATACCGAGTAACACAAGTGAAACTAAGGCAAATATTAAATCTTTGCCACCTAAAAATTTCATAAAACGCGTTTCAGAAAAGCTAAATTTTTTCGACTTCTTTTCTTCAACTGGTTGTTGTTCAGTTGTCATGTTTTTCACCATACCTTAACTAACAAATATAAACTTTTGAGTGATTTAAGCGATGCTTAAATGTAAACTTCAACTAACTAACATCATAACATGAAATAACTCAATTTGTATTTATGTTTTACGTAGTGATTTGCGTTTCGAAATGATAAATATGTAACGTTAAATATACTATTTCAGACTCATCTACGGAAACATTAATATGTTTTTGAATCATTTTAGAGATTTTAAATGCTGTATTATAGCAACTAGCATAATGTTGTTTAACCATATTGATAAAGACCTCTTGTGCTTGAAGATGTTCTTGTTTATTCAATCTACGTATAAGGAATTGAATATGTCTAATAAATCTTTGATATTGTACGGTTTGATTATTAATTTTATGGTCTAAATCATTCTCAATAATTAAAATACTCTTACTGATTAATTTATTAATTAATGACATTTCATGGATGGATAAATCTTCAGTATTAGAAGCAATATGAAGGGCTATGAAGCCTATTTCATCACGAGGAAATTCAACATCTAACCGTTTATTCAATCGTTCTATTACTTGGCTTGCGATAGTGTAGGCATCGCTATATAAATGCATGGTTTCCATTGCGAAAGGATTATTTATCACTTGATTTTGTTTAAGTCTTTTATATGCAAAAATAATATGATCAGTTAACGCTACAACTAAATTTTTATCATCAGTCGTATTGATTTTACTTGTAATAAAATTAACCGCCTCAATAATAGCATGTATGACGTCTTCATCAGCTAATTCTATTAGAGATTTATAATATTCTTGTTGTTGCTTTTGCTCTAATTTATAAACTTTTTCAATTGAAGCATTATCATCTAGCATCATGCCAGGCTTTTTATTAAATCCGATACCTTTGCCTATCAGAATGACCTCTTGTTGATTATTATTAGTGCATATGATGACGTTATTATTTAAAGTCTTAGAAATGTAATACTCGCTCATCATAATCACCTTTCTTTTTTTATGATTAAAATTATATAGCTAAATACTATAATTGAAAAGATATCTCACTCAAACCAAAAATACCCCTTTCAAAGTACTTTCTTTCATAGGAAAGAGCTTACTCTGAAAGGGGTATATCATTATGATGCAGCCAATATTAAAATTATGACTTAGTATTTTTTAGGAATCTTGTTTTCTCGACCCCATGTTTCAATACCGAATAAGTTAATTTCTAAATTCTCAGGTTTGAATACAGGTTTCTGACCTGCTTTACGTTGACGTTGGTAATCTTTAATCACTGCGATAGCTATATTTGACAATCCTATAATTGAAACTAAGTTTACAATAGCCATTAAGCCCATGAATAAGTCGGCAGTACTCCATACTGTTTCAGTTTTAACAACTGCGCCTACGAATACTAACACAACAACTAAACATCTAAAGATAAATAATACTACTTTATTGTTAGATAAGAATTCAATATTAGATTGTCCGTAATAATAGTTACCTACTACAGATGAGAACGCAAATAGCGTAATCGCTATAGTTAAGAAAATACCACCTGCTGAACCTAAATGTTCATTTAAAGCAGATTGCGTTACTTCTACACCTTGAGGTGCATTTTCGCCAAATTTTAAACCAGAATATAATAAAATCATGATTGCAGTGGCTGTACATACTAACATTGTGTCAAAGAATACACCTAGTGATTGAATTAAACCTTGTTTCACAGGGTGAGGTACTGCTGCAGTCGCAGCTGCGTTAGGTGCAGAACCCATACCAGCTTCGTTTGAGAATAATCCACGTTTAACACCTTGTAAAATAGCGGCACCAACTGCTCCGCCTGTCACTTGTTCTATACCAAATGCACTTTTAATAATTGTACCAATCATTGGAATAATTTGATCAAAGTTTAAAAGTAAAATGACTAAAACCATACCAATATAAATAATCGCCATAATAGGCACAATTAATGATGATAACGTCGCGATACTACGCACACCACCAAAGATGATGATTGCAGTAATAACAGCTAAGATGATACCTGTGATAACAGGACTTACGTTATATTGTGTTTTTAAAGATTCAGCAATCGTGTTTGATTGAACTGTATTAAATACAAATGCAAACGTTACTGTAATTAAAATAGCAAATAAAATACCTAACCATTTTTGGTTTAAACCTTTAGTTATGTAATATGCTGGACCTCCGCGGAAGCCACCTTCTTTATCATGTACTTTATAAACTTGTGCTAAAGTTGCTTCGACAAAGGCACTCGCTGCACCAATAAAAGCAATGACCCACATCCAAAATACAGCACCAGGGCCACCTAATACAATTGCTGTAGCTACGCCGGCAATATTACCAGTACCTACACGTGAACCTGCACTAATCGCAAATGCTTGGAATGGAGAAATACCTTTCTCCCCACTATTCAATGTTTCAGGTTTCTCTGTTAAAGCTCTAAACATTTCAGGTAACATACGCAACTGAATAAATTTAGAACTAATAGTGAAGAACACACCTACAGTTAATAATAGTCCAATAAGATATTGAGACCATATTAAATCATTTCCTACCTGAACAATCGATTTGAACCATCCAGGAATTAAACTATCAAAATCGCTCAATGAAATCCCCCTACTCTATTTTTTAAATAAAATCTTAAATACACTACAAGAGATTTATATTAAATTGAATAAAATCATTAAGCATTGTTAATCACTCGCATGCTTTTAAATCTTTACTCAAAAACAATATAAATCTCTTGTTAATTATTAAATGTTAAAATAACAAAATTAAGTTTATCATTTTATGAATAACTTGAAAATATAAAATCTCAAATTTTATTCACTAATTGTCATGTCTAAGACGTCACCAAACTCATTTGTATCTACAATAAATGAGCCATTTGTATACTGTTCAGACACGTGAATATCAGAAATCTGACCTGTTTTAGTATGCGCTGCTGACACTAAAGTATAAGTTTCTTCATTTCTGACTACATGTCCCGCTACAAGACGATGCGGATTTTTCTTTAATTCTTTAAGCAATGTAATACCTCGTTGGGCACGTTTAGCTTCTTGTAAAATTGTAAATTTAATACGTTTAACTGCACCTCTTTGAGTCGCCATAATAATAGTATTATCTGGACCCACTGCTTCAGTCATTACTACATGATCTTCGTCTTTTAAGTTAATTGATTTAACCCCTGCTGCTCTTAAACCAGTGTCTGATAATTCAGATGTTGAATACGTTAATGACATACCTTTATGCGTTAATACAGTAATGAGTTGATCTTCACTTAATCGGATAACATTAATCACTTCATCGTTATTTTTAACTTTCATCGCAACTAACGGTTTGTTATAACGCGTCGTTTTAAATAATGGCACACCGCTTCGTTTAATCATACCGTTACGCGTTGCTATAACGTAATATGCGTCATCTTTGAAATCTTTTTCGTTATACACATCTACAACCATTTCATCATCTTCTAATGGCACAATTTGAGATACGTGTTGTCCTAATTCTTTCCAACGTATATCTGCTAATTTATGAACCGGGATAAATAAATATCTACCTTTATTCGTAAATACTAAGGCTGTATCTTGTGTATTAACAGTTTGATACTTAAGCAAGCTGTCGCCATCTTTTAAACCAACTTCAGTGACGCCACTCGCATTAAAACTACGCGTAGATGTACGTTTAATATAGCCTTGACGTGTAACACTTAAGATAACTTCCTCACTAGGAACCATGACTTCTTTATCAATTTTAATTTCTGCGATTTCCGCTTCAATTGTTGATAAACGATCTGACTTAAAGCGTTTTTTAATGTCTGTTAATTCATTTTTGATAACATCCAATAATGCATCATGATTATCTAAAATATGATGATACTCTTTAATGACTTCTTTTAATTCGTTAAATTCATTTTCAAGTGAAACAATATCTGTATTTGTTAAACGGTATAATTGCAACATAACAATCGCTTCCGCTTGTGCTTCAGTGAAATCAAATTTAGCTACTAAATTCTCTTTGGCATCTTTCTTGTTTTTAGAACCACGAATTAACTCAATCACTTCGTCTAGAATAGATAAAGCTTTCATTAACCCTTCAACAATATGCATACGTTTCTCAGCATGTTCAAGGTCAAATTTTGTACGATTAGTCACAACATCAATTTGGTGACCAAGATAACTATCAATAATTTGACGAATACCCATTAATTGAGGACGTCCATTACTAATTGCCACCATATTAAAGTTATAAGCAATTTGTAAATCTGAATTCTTGAAAAGGTAGTTCTTAATGGACTCAGCATTGACATCTTTTTTCAATTCAATGGCAATTCTTAAGCCAGTACGGTCTGTCTCATCTCGTACTTCAACTATGCCATCGACTTTTTTATCTGCACGTAACTCATCGATACGTTTAACAAGTGAACTTTTATTAACTTCGTAAGGTATTTCCGTAACGATTAATTGTTGACGACCATTACGCAATTTTTCTACGTCTACTTTCGAACGTACGATGACTTTACCTTTTCCAGTTTCATAAGCTTTCTTAATACCATCAATACCTTGAACAATACCGCCAGTTGGGAAATCAGGCCCTTTGATGTATTTCATAAGCTGACTTACTGAAATGTCAGGATTATCGATATATTTCAACGTTGCTTGAATCACTTCCCCTAAATTATGAGGAGGGATATCTGTTGCATAACCAGAAGAAATCCCAGTTGACCCGTTAACTAATAAATTAGGGAAACGCGCAGGCAGTACCATAGGCTCTAACGTTGTATCATCATAGTTAGAGATAAACGATACCGTTTCTTTATTGATATCACGCACTAATTCTTCAGATAACTGACTTAATTTCGCCTCAGTATAACGCATCGCTGCAGGAGGGTCATTATCAATACTACCGTTATTACCATGCATCTCCACTAAGACATGACGTAATTTCCAGTCCTGACTTAGACGCACCATCGCATCATAAACTGAAGAGTCACCATGTGGATGATATTGACCAATAACATCCCCCACAGTTTTAGCACTTTTACGGAAGTTCTTATCATAAGTATTTCCACTACTAAACATTGCAAATAAAATTCTGCGTTGTACAGGTTTTAAGCCATCACGAACGTCAGGCAACGCACGTTCTTGAATAATATATTTACTATATCGTCCAAAACGATCACCTATCACGTCTTCAAGTGATAAATCTTGAATTATCTCACTCAATTTCCTTCCTCCTCAGTATATTCTTCAGTTTCTAAGACTTGGACTTCAGTATTATCGAGTATACTTTGATCTTCTTGCATACCAAACTCTACATGACTTTCAATCCATTCACGACGAGGCGCAACTTTGTCTCCCATTAATGTCGTTACACGTTTAGATGAACGCATTTCATCTTCAATTTGTACACGGATTAATGTTCTAGTTTCCGGATTCATTGTTGTTTCCCATAACTGTTCAGGATTCATCTCACCTAAACCTTTATAACGTTGTAACATAAATCCTTTACCAAGTTTCTTCTGAAGCTTTTCAAGTTCATCATCAGTCCAAGCATATTCTACTTTCTTAGACTTGCCTTTACCTTTTTCTAATTTATATAACGGTGGTAAAGCGATAAATACTCTGCCCGCTTGCACTAATGGTTTCATATATTTAAAGAAGAACGTTAATAGCAATACTTGGATATGCGCACCATCTGTATCGGCATCGGTCATAATAATAACTCTGTTATAGTTACTATCCTCTAATTTAAAGTCGTTACCAACACCAGCACCAATTGTATGAATAATCGTATTGATTTCTTCATTTTTGAAAATGTCTTCAAGGCGAGCTTTCTCAGTATTAATAACTTTACCTCTTAACGGCAAGATAGCTTGGAATTTACGATCTCGACCAAGTTTAGCAGAACCACCAGCAGAGTCACCCTCAACTAGATATAATTCATTCTTATCTGTATTTTTACTTTGAGCAGGTGTTAACTTACCTGATAATAATGTATCCTTACGTTTATTCTTTTTACCAGAGCGTGCATCTTCACGTGCTTTACGTGCCGCTTCTCTAGCTTGTTGTGCTTTAATTGCTTTTTTAACAAGTGACTTAGATAATTGTCCCTTTTCCTCTAAATAAAATGGCAATTTCTCTGAAACCACTGAATCAACGGCACTACGCGCTTCAGATGTACCTAATTTAGATTTAGTTTGCCCTTCGAACTGTAATAATTCTTCAGGAATACGTACTGAAATAACCGCAGTTAAACCTTCACGAATATCATTACCATCTAAGTTCTTATCTTTTTCTTTTAATTCATTAATGCGTCTTGCATAATCATTAAACACACGTGTCATCGCAGTTTTAAATCCTACTTCGTGTGTACCACCATCTTTAGTACGTACGTTATTAACAAAACTTAAAATACTTTCAGAGTATTGATCATTATATTGAAAAGCCACATCAACTTCAATGCCATTAGCAGCACCAGTAAACGTTGTTACATCATGTAATGTCTCTTTGCCTTCGTTAATATAACTTACAAACTCTTTAATACCTTCTTCATAATGGTATACATCTTCTCTTTCTTTACCGCTACGTAAATCAGTTAACGTAATTTTAAGATTCTTTAATAAGAAAGCGGATTCTTGTAAACGTTCACTTAAAGTATCAAAGTTGAACGTTGTTGTAGCTTTAAAAACATCTGGATCTGGCTTAAATGTTACTTTAGTTCCAGTTCTTTTTGTTTTACCAGCTTTAACTAAACCTGACGCTGGTACGCCGCCATTCTTGAAGCTTTGTTTGTAAATATTACCGTCTCTATGTATTTCAACCTCTAACCATTCACTTAACGCATTTACTACTGAGGCACCTACACCATGTAAACCACCAGATGTTTTATAGCCACCTTGGCCAAATTTACCCCCTGCGTGTAAGACTGTAAATATAACTTCTACAGTAGGTTTACCTGATGAATGCATACCAGTAGGCATACCACGTCCATTATCTTGAATTGAAATACTATTATCTT
The DNA here is from genome assembly GCF_002902565.1 of Staphylococcus petrasii. Taxonomy (GTDB): domain Bacteria; phylum Bacillota; class Bacilli; order Staphylococcales; family Staphylococcaceae; genus Staphylococcus; species Staphylococcus petrasii. Next base: position 26,743 of record NZ_PPRC01000084.1, read on the forward strand.
GATTGATTGTTACATCAATTTCATTCCCATAACCATTTAATACTTCGTCGACGGAGTTATCGACAATTTCATATACTAAATGATGTAATCCTCGCTTATCAGTAGATCCTATATACATACCCGGACGTTTTCTAACCGCTTCCAATCCCTCTAGCACTTGGATAGAATCATCTGAGTAGTGATTTGTTTTTTTCGTCGTCAATCTGTTCGCCTCCTACAAACGTACGTTCGTTTTAAAAACTATACAATAGATATTCTTATATAAATTAAGTTAAATTGCAAGTATGAGTTATACACTATAACGAATAATACAAATGTAATAAACATTTTTTCGTTTTCAGTCGTTGTTAAGTCGTAGATTATGGTAAAATAAATCTAAGTTACTAAAGGATGTGTAAAGTTATATGATGATAGTGCTCATGTTACTTCTTAGCTATCTCATCGGTGCTATTCCTAATGGATATGTTATAGGGAAGCTCTTTTTCAAAAAAGATATAAGACAATTTGGAAGTGGAAATACGGGCGCAACAAATAGTTTCCGTGTGCTTGGTAAACCAGCAGGCTTTATAGTTACTTTCCTAGATATATTCAAAGGATTTATAACTGTATTCTTTCCAATATGGTTTCCAGTGCATGCTGATGGACCACTTAGCACGTTCTTCACGCACGGTTTAATTGTTGGTATATTTGCTATTTTGGGTCACGTATATCCTGTTTATCTTAAGTTTAAAGGCGGTAAAGCGGTAGCAACAAGTGCTGGTGTAGTATTAGGGGTTAATCCTATATTATTACTTGTATTAGCTATTATCTTCTTTGGCGTTCTTTATCTTTCAAAATATGTTTCACTTTCAAGTATCATTGCAGCAATCAGCTGTGTGATTGGTTCTTTATTTATACAGGACCATATTTTATTTTGGATGAGCTTATTTGTCTCTATTATCTTAATTGTAAGACACCGAACTAATATTGTAAGAATATTTAAAGGAGAAGAACCTAAAATTAAGTGGATGTAATCTCCTTATTCATTATAGAAGCGTATGAGTTTTAAATATTATAATTTAGTCTAATAATAGACTTTGATTTGAGAGCAAGCTGATGAAATCGTTTGAATTAAAATTGATTTCTAGTTTGCTCTCTTTTGTTATTATGAACTGCCTAAGCTTATAAAGTTTTTTAAAAGTTTCAATATGTTATAATTTTGACAGTTCTCATAAAAATTATGTTAATTATAAATATATAGGTAATCAAGGAGGATTCTAGAATGAAAATCAAATTATCTGATCAAGCTGTAGAATGGTTTAAAGATGAATTAGATTTACCTGAAGATAATAAAGTTTTACAGTTTTATGTTAGATATGGTGGAGAATTCCAACTTAAACAAGGCTTTAGCCCAGCATTTAGAGTAGAACAACGTGATGATGTTGAAATTGGCTATGAAGAAAATTACAATGATTTAATTGTAGTGGTTGCAGAAGATGATTTATGGTATTTCGAAGATAGTGAAGTACTTGTAGAAAAAGTAGACCACGATGATGAAATTGCCTATTCTAAAATAAATTAATGATAAAAGAATATTAAAGATAAGACCATGAGGCAGTAATGTGACACGCTCTCATGGTCTTTATTATTGGTTAGAAATCTAAATCTTTGCTACTAGTAACCTCTAAATCTTTACCCTCTTTATTTAACGCTTCAACTTTACTATATGTTTCGTGCCATTCCGGGAAGTAACGGTCTAATCGAATTGGTCTGAAATTGCTCGCTTTCATACAAATAAGTTGAGTTGAGCCAGTTGTAGCTAATTCCCCTTTTTCGTTATACACTTCATAATTATATTGTGAACGTAATCTTGAATAATGCTCTACCCAAGTTTTGATTTTAACTTTTTCAGGATAAAAGATAGATTTTTTATATTGAATTTGTAAATCCATTACTGGCGAAATAATGCCTTCTTTTTCCATATCTGCATAACTAAAACCTAACTTACGAATATAATCTGTGCGGGCTACTTCAAACCATGTAGCATAATTGCCATGATAGATTACACCCATTTTATCTGTTTCTTGATATCTAGCTTCAATTTCAGTCATACTGTAGATCATATTTAAGTACCTCTTTTCAAATATCTTACAATTTAATAGTAACATAAATAAGCCATGCCAACATATATGTCAGCATGGCTTAAAAGCAATTAAAATTATTGCGCTAATTTATTTCTTAATACCATTTGTAAGATACCACCATGACGATAGTAGTCTAATTCTACTAATGAATCGAAACGAACGATTGCTTCAAAATCAACAACTTCGCCGTTTTCTTTTTTAGCGTGAACTTTCACAATGTCATGTGGTTTAACGTCTTCATTAATATCTACTGAAATTTCTTCTCTACCATCTAGGCCTAATGAATCAGCTGATTCACCATCTTTGAATTGTAATGGTAACACACCCATCATTACTAAGTTAGAACGGTGGATACGTTCGTAACTTTGAGCGATGACAGTTTTAACGCCTAATAAGTTAGTACCTTTAGCAGCCCAGTCACGAGAAGAACCCATACCATAGTCATTACCTGCTAATACAGCTAAGTCAGTACCGTCTTCTTTGTATTTCATAGCTGCATCGTAAATTGGCATTACTTCATCAGTTGGCCAATAAGTAGTGTAACCACCTTCAGTACCTGGGGCTAATTGGTTTTTAATACGGATGTTCGCAAATGTACCTCTTACCATTACTTCATGGTTACCACGACGTGAACCATAAGAGTTAAAGTCACGAATTGGCACATCATGGCTTAATAAGTATTTACCTGCTGGCGTATCTTTACCGATAGCACCTGCTGGAGAAATATGGTCAGTAGTTACTGAGTCACCAAATTTACCCATTACACGTAAATCTTTTAATGGTTCAATTGTACCAGGTTCTTTAGATAAACCTTGGAAGAATGTTGGGTTTTGAATGTATGTTGAATTTGGATCGAAGTCATATAATGGTGCGTCTGTAACATCGATTTCATTCCACATTTCATTATTGCTATAAACGTTTTTATATTCTTCTAAGAATAATTCTGGAGTTACAACGCTATCAACTGTATCAGCCACCTCTTGAATTGTAGGCCAAATATCATTTAAGTATACGTCTTCTCCGTCTTTACCTTTACCGATTGGTTCATTTTGTAAATCAATATCCACTGTACCAGCTAAAGCGTAAGCAACTACTAATTGAGGAGATGCTAAATAGTTAGCTTTAACTAATGGGTGAATACGACCTTCAAAGTTACGGTTACCTGATAAAACAGATGTAACTAATAAATCTTCATCTGCAATAGCTTTTTCAATTTCAGGTAATAATGGACCTGAGTTACCGATACAAGTTGTACAACCATAACCTACTAAGTTGAAACCTAAATCATCAAGATATTCTTGTAAGCCTGAATCACGTAAGTAACCAGTTACTACTTTTGAACCTGGTGCTAATGATGTTTTTACAAATTCAGGTACTTTAAGACCTTTTTCAACAGCTTTCTTAGCCACTAAACCTGCGCCTAACATTACGTATGGGTTAGAAGTGTTTGTACATGATGTGATTGCAGCAATTGCAATATCACCTGTTTTCATTGTAGCTGTTGAGCCATCTTTGAATTGAATTTCAGCTTTCTTATCAAATTCGCTTTCATCTAAACCATGTCCTTGGTTACCTGCTGGAGCAGTAACAGACTTTTCAAATTCTGATTTCATGTCACTTAAGAAAATTAAATCTTGAGGACGTTTAGGACCTGATAATGAAGCTTCAACTGTTGATAAATCTAAATCGATAACATCAGTATAAGCTGGATCTTCTTTATCCGCAGTAAAGAACATATTATTTTGTTCTAAGTATGCTTTAACTAATTCTACATGTTCTTCTGAACGACCAGTTAATTTCATGTATTTAAGTGATTCTTCATCTACTGGGAAGAAACCACAAGTCGCACCATATTCTGGAGCCATGTTAGCAATTGTAGCACGGTCAGCTAATGGTAAATCTGCAACACCTGGACCAAAGAATTCTACAAATTTACCTACCACGCCTTTTTTACGTAATTCTTGAGTGACACGTAAAGCTAAGTCAGTAGCAGTTGAACCTTGTGGTAATGAATTTGTTAAACGTACACCGATAACTTCAGGAATTGGGAAATATGATGGTTGTCCAAGCATACCCGCTTCAGCTTCGATACCACCAACGCCCCAACCTAGAACGCCGATACCATTAATCATTGTTGTATGAGAGTCTGTACCTACTAATGTATCAGGGAATGCCGTTTGTTCACCTTCAACGTCACGTACATGTACTACATTGGCTAAATATTCTAAGTTAACTTGGTGTACGATACCAGTTGCTGGAGGTACTGCATTGTAGTTATCAAATGCTTTCGTTGCCCAGTTTAAAAATTGATAACGTTCATAGTTTCTTTCAAATTCTAATTTCATATTTCGTTCTAGTGCCTCTGGATTAGCATAGCTATCAACTTGTACTGAGTGGTCGATAACTAAGTCTACTGGCACTTCAGGATTGATCTTATTAATATCCCCACCAACATCATTCATCGCTTTACGTAATGATGCTAAATCAACTACAGCTGGCACCCCAGTAAAGTCTTGTAGGATAACACGAGATGGTTTGAATGGAACTTCCCCTTCATTACCTTCATTACCAAAATTACCTAAAGCTTTGATATGTTCATCAGTAATAACGAAATCATCTTCTTGTCTTAAAACAGATTCTAATAAAACACGAATTGAATAAGGTAATTTACTGATTTTGGTTAAACCTTGCTCTTCTAAACTTTTTAAATCATAGTAAGTATATGATTTACCATTTACTTCAAACGTTTTTTTAGCTTGTTCTTTTATGTTAGAAGTCATATGTTTATCCCCCTTGAATATTAACATTTTATAATTATATGCCTTTAATTAAATTGTATAATTATATGTTTTTTAAAACAACTCTGTACCTCTAGTTTTCACACTATTTAGCTTTCGCATTTTTAATCAGAGTATATAAGTAATACTTATCATATAACCCTAGTGCAATAAGTAAATATTATTAATTGAGAATGATTTTCATTGCCAAATGTTAAATACTTTAACGTTACATATAAAAAAACCCCGAAAGAGTTATACTTTCGAGGTTTTTTACATAGGATAATCTATTATTTTCTTTCAACTTCAGAAGCTTTGTGGACTTCACGTTTTTCTAAAATATCAGAGTCATCTTCATGTTGATATTTAATATAATCTTTCATTCTATCTTCGTTAGGTTGTAACGTTAAACCTAAGAATTTGCGTTCTTGGTTAGCATCTTTAAAGAAACTAATCATCATCATTATGACGACAAAGGAGAATGGGAAAGCACTAATGATAGCTGCACTTTGAATAGCGTTAAGTGCATCCGGACCATTTCCTCCACCAGCAAGTAATAAAATAAACGCGATTAATGCTTGAGCAATACCCCATGTCACTTTAACTATACTGCTTGGTTCAAGTGAGCCATATGTTGTTTGCATACCAAGCACGAATGTTGCTGAGTCTGCTGAAGTAATAAAGAATGAAGCAATTAATACTAATGCGATTATTGATAATACCATGCCTAATGGAACATGGTTGAATACGCCAAACAATTGAGTTTCTGGTGTCATTTTGAATAACTCAGGATGTTTTTTACCTGTTTCAATACCTAAAACGCCAAATACACTGAACCATAAGAAACTTACAATTGCAGGCACTAATAATACGCCTGAGATGAATTCACGAATTGAACGTCCTTTAGATACACGTGCAATGAATACACCTACGAATGGGCTCCAGCTTAACCACCAGCCCCAATAGTAAAGTGTCCATGAAGACATCCATTCACGTTTTTGACCATTTAATGCTGCAGTATCAAAACTATTAAATAAGAAAGTATTTAGTAAACTACCAGTTGAACTAGTAAACATATTTAATATTAATACTGTTGGTCCAATAATTAAAACAGCAATCATTAATACTGTTCCTAAACCAATATTTAAGTTACTTAAGTATTGGATACCTTTGCTAAGTCCTGACCAAGCACTAGCAATGAATAAAATAGTAACAATAACGATGATAATTGATTGAACCCAAACATTATTTGGGATACCGAATAGATAGTTAAGACCACCGTTAATTTGTAAGGCACCCATACCTAGAGAAACCGCAACACCTACAACAGTTGCGAAAACTGAAAGTACGTCAATAATTGTGCCGATTGGTCCTTCAACTTTATCACCTAAAATTGGGCGAAGCGTTCTTGAAATTAAACCTGGTTCATCTTTTCTAAATTGAGAATAAGCTAAGGCAAGCGCAACAACGCCATATACTGCCCAAGCGTGGAATCCCCAGTGGAAGAATGTTGAACGTAACGCTTCAGTATAGGCTTCAGTCGTTTTAGGATCAGCATTTGGTGGTGAAGCGAAATCAGCCATTGGTTCAGCTGCACCGTAGAATACTAATCCAATCCCCATTCCTGCACTGAATAACATAGCAAACCAAGAAATTGTATTAAATTCAGGCTTATCACCTGGTTTACCAAGCTTAAGTTTACCGATTGGACTAAAAATTAAAAATATACAAAAGAACACGATTACCGTAGTCAAAATCATGTAATACCAGCCAAGTTTATCAGTGATCCATCCACTTATAGCGCTAGTAACAGAGTCGAATTGTTGAGGTAAAATAGCCCCTATTAACACAACAATAGCAACTACTATAGCACTATAGATAAAAACTGGCGAAAACTTCTTTCCTTTTTTGTTTCCTTCAGAAGAAGAATTCATAATAAATATACTCCTTTCATTCCCGTATTAAATTTTCAAAGTGCGTAGAAATAATATAACTTTATTTCAATAACTCTAATTAATAGGATAACAAAGGCGTTTTTCTTTAGCAAATTCCATTAAAAATATGTTTTACTAAATATTTTATATGATGTATAATATATTTTATTCTGTATGAATGGAAGGAGTTTATA
>NZ_PPRC01000085.1 GCF_002902565.1 Staphylococcus petrasii
TTTTAATAGTGACTTTAGATAACTATAAATAAAATTATTTTTATCTTTATAATGGGCATAAAACGTAGTTCTACTTATACCACTCTCTGTACAAATATCTTTAATGGTAATTTTTTCAAATTCCTTTTTTTCTAATAAGCTAATCATGCCATTTTTAATATTATTCATAGTATTCACTACGCGTTTATCAGTTATTTCAATATCATTCATTTAAGTATTCTCCTTTTTCCAAACATTTAATTATAAAATGTTCAGTTATTATAAAAATTAATTCACATTTACTTAAAAGGATTTATATTTAATATATAGAATTGATAAAACATGTCAATATAGGGGGAATAGCTATGACCGAGAGTATTGCTAGTTTACATGACGCTGTGAAAACATATGGTAAACATAAAGTGTTGAACCAAATAAGTTTAAATATTCATAAAGGCGAACTTCTTGGCTTAATTGGACCTAGTGGTTGTGGTAAGACAACTACTATTAAATGTTTATTAGGTATGGAAAAGCTTGAGTCAGGATCTACTGAAATTTTTAATAAAAAAATGCCTAACCGCAAAATACTGAACAAAATTGGATATATGGGTCAAACTGATGCCTTATATGAAACATTAACTGCATATGAGAACCTTGAATTTTTTGGTCATTTAGCTGGGTTAAAAGGACAGCAATTAGAAAATAATATACAAGAAAGTATGAAATTAGTCGATTTAAAAGAAGCATTGAACAAGAAAGTCGCAAACTTTTCAGGAGGCATGAAACGTCGATTATCTTTGGCAATCACATTACTTGCACAACCAAACTTGGTTATCTTAGATGAACCTACAGTGGGTATAGATCCTAAACTGCGAAATCAAATTTGGGGACAATTAAAAAATATGACTAAAGAAGGTAAAAGTGTCATCGTTACAACTCATGTTATGGATGAAGCTGAACGTTGTGACAAAGTTGGATTAATTGTAGAAGGCCAACTATTCGCTTTAGACTCACCAGATCAATTAAAAAAACAATTTAATGTTAATAAGATTGAAGAAGTATTCATTAAAGCTGAGGAGGTAAGTCAATCATGAAATTACTGGCTATTATCAAAAGAGTGATGAAAGAACTACTAAGAGATAAACGTACACTCGCTTTGATGTTCCTAGCTCCAATCGTTATACTTACGCTTATGTATTTTATATTTAATGGCGATGAAGAAAATCTCGAACTTGGCGTCGATAAATCTGTATCTTCTCAGATTGTTAATAATTTACCAGATAAAAATTTAAATATTAAAAACTACCATTCAACAAATAACATTAAGTCAAAAATTGAGAAGGACGATTTAGATGGATTTATTTATCAAGATAATAAAGAATTGCATGTTGTTTATACGAATGAAGATCCTAATAAAACGTCAGCTATTAAACAAATAGTTGGTCAGTCATTGCAAAAAGCTAAAATAAACGGTGTTAAGAAAGTTTTAGAAAAAAATGCCAATGGCGGCTAATAAAGATAAAGATGCAACTATTTCTATCCATAATAAGTATTTATATGGAAATTCTGATAGTAGTTACTTTGATAAAATGTTCCCTATTTTGATGGGATTCTTTGTATTTCTATTTGTCTTTTTAATTTCAGGGATTGCTTTACTAAGAGAGCGAACAACTGGTACCCTTGAACGAATTTTAGCAACATCAATACGTCGTAGTGAGATTGTAATGGGCTATCTGATAGGTTACGGCATTTTCGCTATTATTCAAACTTTAGTCATTGTTTTATTCTCTATTTATTTACTTAATATAAATGTTGCTGGTAGCTTATGGTATGTTATTTTAATCAATATTGCCTTAGCTATCACTGCTTTATCGATGGGTATTTTCATTTCAACTTTCGCCAATTCTGAATTCCAAATGATTCAATTTATACCTTTAATTGCAGTGCCTCAGGTCTTCTTTTCTGGCATCTTTCCTCTTGAAAACATGCCAAATTGGTTAAGTAATATTGGTTATCTATTTCCATTGCGTTACGCTGGAGACGCATTAACTAATATCATGATTAAAGGACAGGGATGGGCTCATATATGGTTAGATTTATTAATCCTTGTTCTTTTTATCACAGTATTTATTATCCTAAATATTATAGGTCTTAAACGATATAGAAAAGTATAATTAAGAAATCTTAAAAAGAGACTACAGCAAAAGGCAGATACACTCATGCCTATCCTGTAGTCTCTTTTCTAATTATTTAATTTTATAAATATTTCTTCCAGTTTTCTAGTTTGTATGGATCGTCTACTTTTTTACCATTAATAAACACTGTTGGTACAGATTTGATGTGGTCCTCTTTTGTTTGTTTTTTCTGTTCATCTGCTTTTTTCCATGCATCACTATTTTTAGTTTTATATTCTTCTTTAATACTCTCTTTGTCATTTTGTGAAATGTCTAATTTATCAATTTCTTTATCTAAGAAGTCCTCTGTTAACCATTTTTTATCTTCATCTTGTTGTTGCGCATAAACGTTATGTTGGAAAGTTAAATATTCTTTAGGTGCAATTTTTTCTACTGCATTACCAGCTCTTGATCCTATTAAAGAATCTTTCGCTAAAAATCCAGCATTCACAAATTGATACTCTACTTTATTTGTATCAATATATTGTTTTTTGATGGTAGGCATCACTTTTTCTTCCACTTTTTTACAATATGGACATTTATAATCTCCATATTCAACGATTAATATTTTGCCATTCTTAGTTTTAGGTGGTGTTTGTTCTTTCTTGTTATTAGAACATGCCCCAATAACTAGAAGTAGCAAAATGAATGCGCCACCCGCTAATAATATCTTTTTCATAGGTGCTCCTTTAATAATGTAATATTAATTCATATTTTCTTCTTTGTAGTCTGGATCGTGACCTTCAACATATTTTTTGGTATCAAAGTTTTCCATGTATTTTGCTTTCTTACCATCAAATTGATATGTATAGTAATGAACTTCTTCATTGTTACTTAGAGGCTTATACGCTAATACTACGTACTTTCCTTTTTCAAATACATAGATATTGGCGTCTTTTTTATCAAAGTGTTTAACCACATCGCCTTGGTCATTTTTGGCAAGTCGTTCTTGTTTCTGGTCTTGTAACTTCACCGCTTTATCTATTTTACCAGTGTATTTATCATTACCACACCCTGCTAAGAGCAGTGCGCATACACCTATCGTTACTATTAATTTCTTCAATCAAATTCACTCCTACAACTCAGTTCGATATATTACCAGTTTCAATAATATTATTACTGCAAATTCTATCATACAATGCTTTTGGTTTGAGCGCTAGATGATTAAAAATCAATTTTTTATAATTTTTCAAGTTATTATTTTTTAAAAATTAATTCCAACATACTACTAAAGTATGAGTGAATATAATAATAAAATATGTGTAATAGTGCAGTTAATTTGATAGAATAGGTTAGAATTCTTAAAAAG
>NZ_PPRC01000086.1 GCF_002902565.1 Staphylococcus petrasii
TCAGAGTCGCTGTCTGAATCAGAGTCGCTGTCTGAATCAGAGTCACTATCAGAGTCAGAGTCACTATCAGAGTCAGAGTCACTATCAGAGTCAGAGTCGCTATCTGAGTCTGACTCATCTTCAAAGTATCCATTATCTATACTAAAATCATCATGGTCAGTAATAGATACATGAACATCTTCCCCATCAGCATCTTTTTCGTCATCTGTTGTATTCGTAACAGTTTGAGTTAAACCGTCTGGTTTATCAAAATGAATTGTATAATCTCCACTATCTAAATTATCAAATTGATATTTACCATTTTCATCTGTTGTTGTTGTGCCAATTGTATTGCCGTCATTATCTTTTAATGTAACAGTTACACCCGGAATACCTGGTTCATCTGTATCTTGGATACCATCTTTATTTACATCTTTCCATACATAATCACCTACACTATATTTAGGCGTTTTATAGAATCCACTATCTAATGTCCAATTATCTGCACCATTGATCACACCTGTAGTTGTTAAACCATCTGAATCTACAGTGTCATCACTTCCAGCATCTACTATTGTTGGTGTATAGCCTTCTGGTGTACTGAATTCTACTGTGTATGTTCCATTTTCTAAACCAGTAAATTGATATTTACCACTTTCATCTGTTGTTGTTGTGCCAATTGTATTGCCATCATTATCTTTTAATGTAACGATTACACCTGTAATTCCTTTTTCATCAGAATCTTGGATACCATCTTTATTGGTATCTTCCCATACATAGTCGCCTAAATTATATGTTGGTTTATAAA
>NZ_PPRC01000087.1 GCF_002902565.1 Staphylococcus petrasii
GTCTTTTTTTATCGTCATTTGTTGAATTCTATATAGTTTCAAACTATTAATTAAGTCTTATTTATATTTTAAGATTATTAAGTAAATAAAATTGAAAAAGTTATATTAAAATCTATATTCTAAAAAAATACGTTTGTTGCTATTATAATTTTGTTATTATTTTTCAATAATTAAATTATAAAATTAAAAGGGGATTAACATGAGAAAGATTACAAACATAACAATAGGTTGTTGTATAAGTGGAGCATTATTATTATCAGGTTGTAGCTCTGTAAAAGCAGATAAAGAAGGAGTATTTACATCAAATAATGCTGAATCACTTGATAAGAAACTGAAAAAACAAGACGTACATGTCGAAAATGTAAAAATCATAGATAAAGATACTGATGATGGTTATATTAGAACATGGGATCAATTAAATCCAACTATAGTAAATAATAGTAATAAAGATATTAAAGAAGTGACTTTGGCTGTAGCTGCATGGGATAAAAACGGCTTACCAATCAAACCTGATTTTGCAATGGCGTTTAGCCAAGATGCATATATTAGTAATTATGCAGATGATGAAATCAATTTGACAGGTCACAGTAGTAGTGATAAAGAAATATTTAATTTAGAACTCGATAATAAAATAGCATCATATAAAATTATTGTTTCTGCATATAAAGATTTTGACGGTCACACTTGGAAAAACCCACTTTATGAAAAATTTGAAAAAGTTTATGGTCAAAAACGATTAAAAGACATTAAAGGAAGTAAAAATACTACTAATTCACTCGAAACTGAAGAATAAAAATTTTGTTTTTAAGGCTAATAAGATATAATAAAATAATGACCAAAATTTTCATAGTGAAATTATAAATTATGTCTTTACTAGTTAATTTATAAGGGTATAATAATAGGACAAAATTTTTAAAGAGGTGAAATATCCATGAGTAACATGAGAGCAGAACGTGTTGGCGAACAAATGAAAAAAGAAATTATGGATATCGTTAATAATAAAGTGAAAGACCCTAGAGTAGGATTTATCACAATTACTGATGTTGAGTTAACAAATGACTTATCACAAGCTAAAGTATTTCTAACAGTACTTGGTAGTGATAAAGAAGTTAAAGATACTTTCAAAGCTTTAGACAAAGCTAAAGGATTTATTAAATCTGAACTTGGATCAAGAATGAGATTACGTATTATTCCAGAATTATTCTTTGAATATGATGAGTCAATCGAATACGGTAATAAAATTGAAAAAATGATTCAAGATTTACACAAACAAGATAAATAATGAAAGGTTGGCTGGGGCATAGTATCATGTCTCAGCCTCTCAATTATTTGAAAAATAAAACTTATACATAAATTGTTTTAAGACAAGGGTGTGAAATAATGTACAACGGTATTTTACCCGTATATAAAGAACGTGGACTTACAAGTCACGATGTTGTATTTAAATTAAGAAAAATTTTAAAAACGAAAAAAATTGGTCACACTGGCACGTTAGATCCAGAAGTCGCAGGGGTATTACCTATTTGTATCGGTCCTGCTACTAGAGTAAGTGACTACATCATGGATATGGGTAAATCTTATAAAGCGACCGTTTCAATTGGTGAGAGTACGACTACTGAAGACCAAACTGGAGAAGTTGTGGAAAAAGTGAATATTGCGCCAAAGGAACTTAATGAACGCCAAGTTGATGCGATATTAGAAGATTTTCAAGGTATCATTACGCAAATTCCACCAATGTATTCTTCTGTAAAAGTAAACGGCAAAAAGTTGTATGAATATGCGAGAAATGGTGAAACGGTAGAACGACCAGAGCGAAAAGTGAATATTAAACAAATCGAACGCACGTCAGATTTAGTCTTCGAAGATAATCAATGTCACTTTGATATCATTGTTCATTGTGGAAAAGGGACATATATTCGTACACTTGCTACTGATATAGGTAAAGAACTTGGCTATCCAGCGCATATGTCTTTATTAACGCGAACAACGTCAGGTGGTTTTGATATAAAAGAAAGTTTAACACTTGAACAAATTTCAGAATTCCATGAGCAAGACACATTACAATCTCATCTATTTCCTATAGAATATGGTTTGAAAAGTTTGCCTGAGATACATATATCAGATGAAAATATGAAAAAAAGAATTTTAAATGGCCAGAAATTTAATAAGAAAACATTTAAAAAGTCTATAAAAAGTGATCAACTTGTATTTAAAGATGCAGACACTGACAAAGCAATGGCTATTTATGTTCAACATCCTGACAAACCACACGAAATAAAACCTAAAAAAGTATTCAATTAAAGGAGTTAGACGTTATGAAAGTGATAGAAGTAACCCATCCAATTCAAAAAGACCAATTAATTCAAGAAGATGTAGCCATGGCGTTTGGTTTTTTTGATGGTATGCATCGTGGACATAATAAAGTATTTGAAGCATTAGATGAACGTGCTCAAGAGAAACATTTAAAAAAAGCAGTGACAACTTTTGACCCACATCCTTCTGTAGTGTTAAATCCAGAACGTAAACGTACGGATTATTTAACACCGCTTTCTGATAAACTTGAGATGATTGAACAACATGACGTCGATTATTGCATTGTCATTAATTTCTCTTCTCGATTTGCTAATGTGACTGCCGAAGAATTTGCGCAAGAATACATCATCAATAACCATGTTAAAGAAGTAGTTGCCGGTTTCGATTTTACATACGGTAAATTTGGAAAAGGGAATATGTCAGTTTTAAATGAAATGGAAGAATTTAATACCACTATAGTTGGTAAACAAGAAATGGAATCTGAGAAAATTTCAACAACTGCAATAAGAGAAGCATTAAAAAATGGTGACTTGAAAAAAGCAAATGAACAATTAGGTTATTTATATCGTATTAAAGGCACGGTCGTACAAGGTGAAAAACGTGGACGTACGATTGGTTTCCCTACTGCTAATGTTCAACCTAGTGATGATTATGTTTTACCGAAAAAAGGTGTATATGCAGTAAGTATGGCTATTGGTGCAGAAAATAAAATATATCGTGGTGTAGCAAATGTAGGGGTAAAACCTACCTTTCATGATCCATCAAAAGCAGAGGTAGTCATTGAGGTAAACATCTTCGATTTTAGTGATAATATTTATGGTGAACGCGTGATTGTTTATTGGCATCACTATTTAAGACCAGAAGTTAAATTCGATGGTATTGATCCATTAGTAGAACAAATGAACAATGATAAAGAACGTGCCAAATATCTATTAGCTGTTGATTTCGGAGATGAAGTATCGTATAATATCTAAAGTTGAGTTTTATAAATATAGAACTTATCAAATTTATTCCTTTCTCTTGGCAAGTTGAAACTCCGACGCTTAGCTCAGATTAAGGTGTATACAAAATTTAGGAGGAATTTAATTATGGCAATTACTCAAGAACGTAAAAATGAAATTATCAAAGAATATCGTGTACACGAAACTGACACTGGTTCACCAGAAGTACAAATCGCTGTTTTAACTGCAGAAATCACTGCATTAAACGAACACTTACGTGAACACAAAAAAGACCACCATTCTCGTCGTGGATTATTAAAAATGGTAGGTCGTCGTCGTCACTTATTAAACTACTTACGTGGTAAAGATATTCAACGTTACCGTGAATTAATTAAATCATTAGGTATTCGTCGTTAATATTAATATATTTAAAGGAAAGCACCACTTGGTTTGGTACTTTCCTTTTTTTATCTTTTAAACAATCACTAATATAAAATTATAAAAATAAATGATATGATGTAGGTATTAGATTTCAGAGAGGAGATTCATAATGTCTCAAGATAAAAAAGTTTTTAAAACTGAGTGGGCTGGAAGATCGTTAACGATTGAGACAGGTCAATTAGCAAAACAAGCTAATGGCGCAGTATTAGTGCGCTATGGTGATACGGTAGTATTATCAACGGCTGTAGCCTCAAAAGAACCTCGTGATGGTGACTTTTTCCCATTAACAGTGAACTATGAAGAAAAAATGTATGCTGCTGGTAAAATTCCTGGCGGTTTCAAAAAACGTGAAGGTCGTCCTGGAGACGAAGCTACATTAACTGCACGTTTAATCGATAGACCTATTCGACCACTTTTCCCAAAAGGTTACCGTCATGATGTACAAATTATGAATACAGTACTAAGTGCTGATCCAGATTGTTCACCTGAAATGGCAGCGATGATTGGTTCATCAATGGCATTAAGTGTGTCTGATATTCCATTCCAAGGACCAATTGCTGGCGTAAATGTCGGTTACATTGATGGGGAATATGTAATCAATCCTACACTTGAACAAAAAGAAGTCTCACGCTTAGATTTAGAAGTAGCCGGACATAAAGATGCAGTCAACATGGTTGAAGCGGGCGCAAGTGAGATTACTGAAAAAGAAATGTTGGAAGCGATCTTCTTTGGACATGAAGAAATTAAACGTTTAGTTGCATTCCAAGAAGAAGTCGTTGAGCATATTCAACCAGTTAAGAAAGAATTCGTACCTGTTGAACGCGATGAAGAACTTGTTAATAAAGTGAAAGCTTTAACAGAAGAAAAAGGCTTGAAAGAAACAGTCTTAACTTTCGACAAACAACAACGTGATGAGAATTTAGATGCTTTAAAAGCTGAAATTGCAACTGAGTTTGTCGACGAAGCTGATCCTGAAAATGAATTATTAATTGATGAAGTCTACGCTATTCTTAACGATTTAGTTAAAGAAGAAGTGCGTCGCTTAATTGCAGATGAAAAAATTAGACCAGATGGTCGTAAACCAGACGAAATTCGTCCATTAGACTCTGAAGTTGGTTTATTACCTCGTGCACATGGTTCAGGATTATTTACACGTGGTCAAACACAAGCGTTATCTGTATTAACATTAGGTGCTTTAGGCGATTATCAATTAATTGATGGTTTAGGACCTGAAGTTGAAAAACGCTTTATGCATCATTATAATTTCCCTAATTTCTCAGTAGGTGAAACTGGTCCTGTAAGAGCACCAGGCCGTCGTGAAATTGGACATGGTGCTTTAGGTGAAAGAGCATTAAGATATATCATTCCTGATACTGCTGACTTCCCATATACAATTCGTATTGTAAGTGAAGTATTAGAATCTAACGGTTCATCTTCACAAGCTTCAATCTGTGGTTCAACACTTGCATTAATGGACGCAGGTGTTCCTATTAAAGCACCAGTAGCAGGTATCGCAATGGGTCTTGTAACACGTGAAGATAGTTATACTATTTTAACGGATATCCAAGGTATGGAAGATGCATTAGGTGATATGGACTTTAAAGTAGCAGGTACTAAAGACGGTATTACTGCAATCCAAATGGATATTAAAATTGATGGTTTAACAAGAGAAGTGATTGAAGAAGCGCTTGAACAAGCACGTCAAGGTCGTTTAGCAATCATGGATCACATGTTACAAACTATTGATCAACCACGTAAAGAATTAAGTGCGTATGCGCCTAAAGTAGAAATCATCCACATTAATCCTGATAAAATTAGAGATGTTATCGGACCTGGTGGTAAGAAAATCAATGAAATCATTGATGAAACTGGCGTAAAATTAGACATTGAACAAGATGGCACAGTCTTTATCGGCGCAGTTGACCAAGCGATGATTACACGTGCTCGTGAAATCATTGAAGATATCACACGCGAAGCTGAAGTTGGTCAAGTCTACAATGCTAAAGTTAAACGTATTGAGAAATACGGCGCATTTGTAGAAATCTTCCCAGGTAAAGATGCATTGCTACACATCTCTCAAATTTCTAAAGAACGTATTAATAAAGTCGAAGATGTATTAAAAATTGGCGATACAATTGAAGTTAAAATAACTGAAATTGATAAACAAGGACGCGTTAATGCATCTCACAAAGCATTAGATGAATAATAAAGTTTGAATTTAAAGGTTAGGACGTTTGATTGCGTCTTAACCTTATTTTTTATCCTAAATAGATTTCTGCTTTTTTCTCTTTTTTGAAAATGAAAATTCAAACAGAAAACAAGTATTAATAGTTATTGCCTATATTAGAAGAAGTAATGAAGTACTTTAATAGTGTACATCCTACCTAAATTAAATTATAATAAATGATGAGTTTATATGGACGTTTAATATAGGAGGTAACATTTTGAGTTTAGTAAAGAAAAAAAATGACGATATTCGCATCATCCCACTCGGTGGCGTTGGCGAAATCGCTAAAAATATGTATATCGTTGAAGTAGACGATGAAATGTTCATGTTAGATGCTGGGTTAATGTTCCCAGAGGATGAAATGTTAGGTGTAGATATCGTTATTCCTGACATTCAATATGTCATTGATAATAAAGAAAAATTAAAAGGTATCTTTTTAAGTCATGGCCATGAACATGCAATTGGTGCTGTTAGCTATATTTTAGAACAAATTGATGCGCCAGTTTACGGTTCTAAATTGACATTAGCGCTAGTTAAAGAAAACATGAAATCAAGAAATGTGAAGAAAAAAGTGCGCTATTATACAGTAAATCATGACTCAGTAATGCGTTTTAAAAATGTAAATATCACATTCTTTAATACAACGCATAGTATTCCTGATAGCTTAGGTATTTGTATCCATACATCTTATGGTTCAATCGTTTACACTGGTGAGTTTAAATTTGACCAAAGCTTACAAGGTCATTATGCGCCAGATATTAAACGTATGGCTGAAATTGGAGAAGAAGGTGTATTTGCATTAATCAGTGATTCTACTGAAGCAGAGAAACCTGGTTACAATACACCGGAAAATGTTATTGAGTCACATATTTATGATGCATTTGCTAAAGTAAGAGGACGTTTAATCGTGTCTTGTTACGCATCTAATTTCATTCGCATCCAACAAGTGCTTAATACGGCTAGCAAATTAAACCGTAAAGTGTCATTCTTAGGACGTTCATTAGAAAGTTCATTTAACATTGCACGTAAAATGGGATATTTTGATATTCCAAAAGACTTATTAATCCCTATTAATGAAGTTGAGAATTATCCTAAAAATGAAGTCGTGATTATTGCTACAGGTATGGAAGGCGAACCGATTGAAGCTTTAAGTCAAATGGCTCAACATAAACATAAAATTATGAATATTGAAGAAGGCGATTCAGTTTATTTAGCAATCACTGCTTCAGCTAACATGGAAGTAATCATTGCTGATACATTGAATGAACTTGTTCGTGCAGGTGCACACATTATTCCTAATAATAAAAAAATCCATGCGTCTAGTCATGGTTGCATGGAAGAATTAAAAATGATGATTAATATCATGAAACCTGAATACTTCATTCCAGTACAAGGTGAATTTAAAATGCAAATCGCTCATGCTAAATTAGCTAATGAAGCGGGCGTTGCACCAGAAAAGATTTTCCTTATAGAAAAAGGCGATGTCATTCACTATGATGGCAAAAATATGGTATTAAATGAAAAAGTACAATCAGGTAATGTCTTAATCGATGGTATTGGTGTTGGCGATGTAGGTAACATAGTATTAAGAGACCGTCATTTATTAGCAGAAGATGGTATCTTTATCGCAGTTGTTACATTAGATCCTAAAAATAGACGTATTGCTGCAGGACCAGAAATTCAATCAAGAGGTTTTGTATACGTACGTGAAAGCGAAGACTTAATGAAAGAAGCTGAAGAAAAAGTACGTGAAATTGTTGAAGCAGGACTTCAAGAAAAACGTATCGAATGGTCTGATATTAAACAAAATATGCGTGATCAAATCAGTAAGCTTTTATTTGAAAGTACGAAACGTCGTCCAATGATTATACCAGTCATTTCTGAGATATAAGATATATATAATAAAAAAGAGGTCGGGACAACACATCACAACAGTGTGATAATTAAACGTTGAGGTATCATAACCCTACGTATTAAGTGATTCACTTTGTTGAAAGGCTATTTTAGTCTTAAGATGTATGATATTGTCTCAACCTCTTTCCTAATTTTTATGAAAAGTGAAACTAATACATAGTCATAACTTGTTTTAAGCAATACATATAAAAATTTAACGCATGAAATAAAAGAAGGTGTACAAATTTGCCACAAACTAAGAAAAAAACAACTACTAGAAAAAAAGGAACTTCTACACGCACGCGTAATACTAAAAAGAAAAAGCAACAAAAAACGGAAAGTTCTTCTTTAAGATACGTCGTAGCAATCGTAGTTGTCATTTTATCAGTATTAGGCATGTTTCAACTCGGCATTGTTGGACGAATGATTGATAGCTTCTTTAATTACTTATTTGGTATGAGTCGCTATCTTACATATATCTTAGTCAGTTTAATTACAATTTATGTTGCTATGCAAAAACGATTTCCTAAGTCACGCCGAACGATAGGCTTAATTCTATTACAGTTCGTTTTATTAATCGTTGCACAAATCATATATCACATGACTAAAGGTGTAGTAGCAGAGCGAGAACCGGTGCTCTCTTATGTATATAAATCTTATAACCATACGCATTTTCCAAACTTTGGGGGAGGCTTAATTGGTTTTTATTTATTAAAAGTATTTGTGCCATTAATTTCTATTGCTGGTGTCATCATTATTACTTTATTACTACTAGCTTCAAGTATTATTTTACTTATGAAGTTACGTCATAGAGATGTTGCTAAATTATCTCTTGAAAAGATGAAATCATCGAGTTCAAGTGCTTCGTCTAATTTTAAAGAAAAAAGAGAACAAAATAAGATTAAAAGAGAAGAGCGTGCACGTGAAAAAGAAGAACGCGCACGAGAGCGACAATTACAAAAAGAGCAAGAAGAAGAGGAACGTTTACAGCGAGAAAGAGAAGTTACTGATGTTAGTGATTTCCCAGAAGTAGAAGCACCACCTGAAGATATTCCAATTTATGGGCATAACGATAGTTCAGAAGAGAAACCGGTAACTAAAAAAAGAAAGAAACGACGCTTTGACTTTGATGAGGACGCACCTTCTGAGCGAGCTCCAAAAGCAACTGAACCTAAACCTTCAAAACCACAACAAGACACTTCTTTAGAAGACAGTAATCAAGCGAGTGGCTCTATTTCAGAAGCGGGAGAAGAATCGAATGTAGCTTATCATATTCCGCCGTTATCATTGTTAAAACAGCCAGTTAAACAGAAAGCGACATCAAGAGCTGAAGTTCAAAGAAAAGGTCAAATACTTGAATCTACAATGAAAAACTTTGGTGTTAATGCGAAAGTGACACAAATTAAAATTGGCCCGGCGGTTACTCAATATGAAATTCAACCAGCCCAAGGTGTAAAAGTAAGTAAAATTGTTAACTTACATAACGATATTGCGCTTGCATTAGCTGCAAAAGATGTGCGAATTGAAGCGCCAATTCCTGGACGTTCAGCAGTAGGGATTGAAGTACCAAATGATAAAATTTCATTGGTTACTTTAAAAGAAGTATTAGAATCTAAATTCCCAGCGCAAAATAAATTAGAAGTTGGCTTAGGTCGAGATATCTCTGGGGAACCGATGACTATCCAATTAAATGAAATGCCTCATTTATTAGTCGCAGGTTCTACAGGAAGCGGTAAATCAGTATGTATTAATGGCATTATCACTAGTATTTTATTAAATGCTAAGCCACACGAAGTCAAACTTATGTTAATCGACCCTAAAATGGTAGAATTAAATGTATATAATGGCGTACCACACTTATTAATTCCAGTAGTTACAAATCCGCATAAAGCATCTCAAGCATTAGAGAAAATTGTAGCTGAAATGGAACGTCGCTATGATTTATTCCAACATTCTTCAACTCGAAATATCGAAGGGTATAATCAATTCTTACGTCGTCAAAATGAAGAATTGGATGAGAAACAAGCCGAATTACCTTATATCGTCGTTATTGTCGATGAGTTAGCAGACTTAATGATGGTAGCAGGTAAAGAAGTGGAAAACGCTATTCAACGTATTACACAAATGGCCCGTGCAGCAGGTATCCATTTGATTGTTGCTACACAAAGACCATCTGTAGACGTAATTACAGGTATTATCAAGAACAATATCCCATCACGAATTGCATTTGCTGTAAGTTCTCAAACTGACTCAAGAACGATCATTGGTTCTGGTGGAGCTGAAAAGTTACTCGGAAAAGGTGATATGTTGTATGTTGGTAATGGAGAATCTTCTCAAACACGTGTTCAAGGGGCATTTTTAAGCGATCAAGAAGTACAAGATGTTGTGAATTATGTAGTAGAACAACAAAAAGCTAACTATGTGAAAGAAATGGAACCCGATGCACCTGTAGATAAATCAGAAATGAAAAGTGAAGATTCATTATATGATGAAGCTTATCTATTTGTGATTGAACAACAAAAAGCAAGTACATCCTTATTACAAAGACAATTTAGAATTGGCTATAATAGAGCATCAAGATTAATGGATGATTTAGAACGCAATCAAGTTATCGGTCCTCAAAAGGGCAGTAAACCAAGACAAGTCTTAATAGATTTAGATGATGAAGAGGTGTAAAAATGACAGAATTAAACTCAGTTTTTAAAGTGAAAGAGTATATATTTAGACAGATAAAAAATCAATCTTTAAAACCTGGTGACAAACTTCCTAGCAATTTAGAAATTGCTAGAGAAGTGAATGTCAAAACAGATGATGTCTATGACGCGATTGGCGAACTCATTACAGAACAAGTCTTAACAGATAACTTTGAAGAGGGGCCAAGTGTTAAAACGTTACATCCTTTCTTTTATCCATTAAATAAATTATTTAGCATCAATGACATGATTGAGAAAGCGGGATATCAATCAAGAACTGAATATTTAAGCTTAGAACAACAACCAGCATCATTATGGGATGCTCAAATGTTGGGAATTGAAGATAAGGCACCTATCACAATTATTGAACGTTTACGTACGGCTAATCATCAACCTGTAATATATTGCTTAGATAAAATTGCTAAAAATAATTTAACTTGTGCAGATTATCAAGTTAGTGACGGTTCAATGCTTAAAGCAATAGAAACAAATACAGGTCATAAAGTTGCCTCTGCTGAAACTGAAGTTGAAGCGATTAGTTATGAACCACATATTTCTGAAATATTAAATGCTTCTCCGCATGAAGGTTTAATGTTATTAAAGGTTGTACATTACGATGAAATGGGTAAACCTATCTTATATTCATTAAATTATGTGAAAAGTAGTTTAGTTAAATTTAAACTGACGCGCACAAAGCTTTAAAACTTAATAAGGAGTGAGACGTTACATTGGAATCGCAAGTAAATAAGGATAAATATCAACATATCAATATATTGCCTACTGAAAAATTTAAAACAACGATGATTACTTTTAAATTTATGGCACCGCTTGATTATAATACAATCACCGCAAGGTCGTTATTAAGTAAAGTGTTAGTACGTGGTACACAAAAATGGCCAACTGATAAAGCATTGAATAGAGAACTATCAGAATTATATGGGGCTTATATTAATAGCTTTGTTTCTAAATTCAAAGATAAGCATGTGATTACTATCTCACTGGAAATCGTTAATGAACGTTATCTTAGAGATAATACACCGCTTTTTGAAAAAGGACTTAACTTACTACAAGAAGTTATTAGCAACCCTCTCATTGAAGATAAAGCATTTAACTCTACTTTTGTTGCGCAAGAAAAATCATTATTATCTAAAAAAATTGAGTCAATAATAGATAATAAAGCGCAATATTCGTTTTTAAATTTACTTAAATATATGTTTAAAGATGAACCATATCGCTACCTAGCAACAGGACAAATTGAAAACATAGCACAAGTTACACCTGAAAGTTTATACGATACATATCACTCTATGATCAACAATGATGACTGTTCTGTATATGTAGTAGGAAATGTAGATGAGACAGAAGTAAGTCGTTTAATTGAGGAAAAATTTGATATTAAACCATTTGTACTTCAACAATCAACTATGCCTGAATTGAATTACAGTCAAACTGAGCCTCAATTCATTATTGAAGAGGATGAGGTAGATCAAGCTAAGCTCAACTTTGGTTATCGTTTCCCTACGCGCTTCGGAGCTAAAGATTATTATGCTCTTGTTGTTTTAAACACAATGTTTGGTGGGGATCCCTCATCTGTATTATTCAGTGAAGTGCGTGAAAAACAAAGCTTAGCTTATTCAATCCATTCACAATTAGATGGAAAAAATGGCTATTTATTTGTGTTAAGTGGCGTATCGGTTGATAAATATGAAATCGCTAAAGAAACTATTTTAAAAGAATTCGAGAAATTTAAAAATGGCGAATTTGAGGACAATAAATTAGCACTTGCTAAAAAGATTATTGTTTCACAACGTCAAGAAATTGCAGATAGACCTAAAAGTATTATTGAGGTAATGCAAAACCAATTACTTCTTGAAAAAACACAAACTGATGAAGAGTATATTCAAGCTATCATGAATGTGACGAGAGAAGATGTCATTGAAATGGCTAATAAAGCCTTACTTGATACTATTTATGTGCTTACAAAAGGAAAAGGAGGTCAAACTGATGAAAAATAAATATTATGAACTTATTGATGAGCATGTGTTTGAACATGAACTAGAGAATGGTTTACGTTTATTTGTGATTCCAAAAAAAGGGTTTCAGAAAACATTTGTTACATATACGACTCAGTTTGGCTCATTAGATAGCACATTCAAACCTCATCAAAGTGATGAATTTGTGACTGTGCCAGATGGTGTTGCTCACTTTTTAGAACATAAATTATTTGAAAAAGATGAAGATGAGGATTTATTCACTACATTTGCAGAAGACAATGCACAAGTAAATGCTTTCACTAGCTTTGATCGGACAAGTTATTTATTTAGCGCTACAGATAATGTTGATAGTAATATTAAACGTTTACTTGAAATGGTAGAGACGCCTTACTTTTCAAAAGAAACAGTAGATAAAGAAAAAGGAATTATCGCTGAAGAAATCAAGATGTATCAAGAACAACCGGGCTATAAGATTATGTTTAATACGTTACGCGCTATGTACCAAAATCATCCAATTAGAGTGGATATTGCAGGTAGTGTGGAAAGTATTTATGACATTACGAAAGATGATTTATATTTATGTTATGAAACGTTCTATCATCCATCAAATATGGTGTTATTCGTAGTTGGAGATGTTGATCCTGAGCATATCCGTGAAGTAGTTGAAACACATGAAAATAAACGTCATAAAACGAATCAACCGAGTATTCAAAGAGGCCCTATTGATGAACCAGTCAATGTGATAACACCTTATGTTACTGAAGAAATGAAGTTGCAATCGCCAAGGTTAATGTTAGGTTTTAAAAATCAACCTCTAAACGAAACACCTGAAAAATACGTACAACGCGATTTAGAAATGACTTTATTCTTTGAATTAGTCTTTGGTGAGGAAACGGAATTCTATCAAGTATTATTGAATAACGATTTAATTGATGACACCTTTGGCTATCAATTTGTTTTAGAATCTACATACAGTTTTTCAATTATCACAAGTGCAACTCAACATCCTGACAAGTTAAAAGAAGTTCTCTTAAATGAGTTAAAACAACGTAAAGGGGCGCTCACTGATACTGAGGCATTTGAATTATTGAAAAAACAATTTATTGGTGAATTTATTTCAAGTTTAAACTCTCCAGAATATATTGCAAATCAATACGCGAAATTATACTTCGAAGGTGTAAGTGTATTTGATATGTTAGATATTGTTGAAAATATAACACTTGATAGTATTAATGAAACGGCAGATCAATATTTAAACTTAGACAATTTAGTAGATAGCCGCTTGGAGATTAAGCAATAATGAAAGCTTTAGTGTTAGGCGGATCTGGTAGTATAGGCACTGCTATTGTAGAACGACTATTGGAAGATAACTTTGAAGTTGTGGTGCAATATCATCATACGGATGTAACCATTTTAAAAGAAAAATATCGTAATGAAGCGGTTGAATTTATTCAAGCTGACTTGACGAAAGATATCGATTTAGAACAAACATTTGGTCATATTCAGAATTTAGATTGCTTAGTATATAGTGCAGGAACAGCCTTATACGGCATGCTTCAAGATATGACTGATAACGATATCGATCAAAGTTATCATATTCATGTAAAACAATTTATAAGATGTTGTCGATACTTTGTAGATATATTGCGCCAAAGTCCTAATGGAAGGATTATCGTAATTTCTTCTATTTGGGGAGAGACGGGTGCAAGTATGGAAACGATTTATTCTGCAATGAAAAGTGCTCAAATTGGTTTTGTTAAAGCGCTGAGTCAAGAATTAGCAATGACTAGTGTGACGGTTAATGCTGTAACGCCAGGATTTGTTTCAGGTAACATGTCTCAAACATTTAGTGATGCTGAAAAAGAAGTCATTTTAGCGGAACTTCCTCAACAACGAATGGTGACGCCTGAAGAGGTAGCGCATACGTGTGCTTATTTGTGGCATCCATTTTCTCAAAGTGTGACAGGTACCATTCAAAAAGTGAATGGTGCTTGGTACTTATAGATACATATGAAGTTTAGAGTGTGAAGAGTTAAATTATTAATTAGTATTAAGTAAATAAATGATATAATATGAATATCATTTTAAGAATGCATGCTGATGCTAAATTGATATTTAAACAAGGGGCGGATGTAGATGACGATTGCCGAAAAAAAAGAATGGTATCTTGAATATGAAATAACTGTGAATCGTGCTGGTCTGTTAGGGGATGTTTCAAGTTTACTTGGCATGTTAGGTATTAGCATTGTCACAATTAATGGTGTAGACCGAGGACGCCGTGGTTTATTAATTAAAACGGATAATCTTGAAAAGGTTAAACGCTTTGAGCACATAATTAAAGAGCTTAATGAAATCGAAATTACTAAATTACGCTTACCTGAACTACGTGATCGACTTGCAGTACGTCATGGTAGATATATCGAACAAGATGCGGATGATAAAAAGACATTTCGTTTTGAACGTGAAGATTTAGGATTACTTGTAGACTTTTTAGCTGAACTTTTCAAAGAGGAAGGCCATAAGCTCATTGGTATTAGAGGCATGCCTCGCGTTGGGAAAACTGAATCAATTGTAGCTGGTAGTGTATGTGCGCATAAACGATGGTTATTTATCAGTTCAACGTTAATTAAACAAACGGTTCGTAGTTCGCTTATAAAAGGTGAGTATGAAGCGAATCATGTTTACATTATTGATGGTGCAGTTACGGCAAGAGAAACTAATCCTAAACATCAAGAATTAGTAAGAGAAGTAATGGCATTACCGTCAATTAAAGTAGTGGAACATCCCGATTTATTTGCGGAATCATGTAATTATAGTATGGATGATTTTGATTATATTATTGAATTACGTGAAGATGAACATCAAGAAATACAATATGAACATATGAAACAACAAACTGTTAAAAGTAAAAACACATTAGATTTTAGTGAGGATACATTTGGCGGAGGCTTTGGATTTTTTGAATAGTAAGTGTGGAGGCTTTTGAAAGTGAGAACAATTGGAGAAACTTTAAAAGGTAGAAGAGAAAGATTAGGAATGACACTAGCTGAACTAGAGGAACGTACGCAAATTAAGCGTGAGACATTAAAGCTTATTGAAGGCAATCGTTTCAATGAATTAGCTAAAATAGATTATGCTGAAGGCTTTATCAAACGTTATGCTAGTGTAGTGAATATAGATGCAAATCAACTTATCTCAGCGCATAAAAGTGAAATTCCAAGTAGCCAGAATCAATTAGATGATCTCCTTTATCGCTATCATAATGATGAGGCGCCTACTTATCGCACTAAAAATAAAGAACCATTACAACTTGCAGTTATAATGGGCGGAATCGTTCTTGTTACTTTTGTTCTTTGGGTTTTAGCAGTATTAATATTATAATTAAAAGAGATAAATTTAGAAATGAGGCTTTAACATGAATATACCAAATCAAATTACAGTTTTTAGAGTAATTCTCATTCCTGTTTTTATTTTATTTGCTCTAGTTAACTTTGGATTTGGCAGTGTATCAATTTTAGGCGGATATGAAATCCGCATCGAACAACTTATTGCTGCTATCGTATTTATCGTAGCATCATTAAGTGACTTTTTAGATGGCTATTTAGCAAGAAAATGGCAATTAGTTACAAACATGGGGAAATTTTTAGATCCTTTAGCAGATAAGTTATTAGTTTCAAGTGCACTTATCGTAATGGTTCAAATGAACTTAACTAATTCAGTAGTAGCTATTATCATCATAGCTCGTGAATTTGCAGTGACTGGCTTACGTTTATTACAAATTGAACAAGGTTTCGTCAGTGCAGCAGGGCAATTAGGTAAAATTAAAACTGCGGTAACAATGGTCGCTATTATTTGGATTTTACTAGGTGATTTATTTGTACACTGGATTGGTTTCCCAATCGGTCAAGTCTTACTTTATATTGGCGTATTCTTTACGATTTTATCTGGTATTGAGTACTTCTATAAAGGTAGAGATGTTTTTAAACATTAAATTAGTGAAAATATTAACCGAGAATAGTAGTAAGAATTTTTTCTTACGCATATTCTTGGTTTTTTAATTTTTATAAGCCTAATTTTAGATTAAATAGATGAAGACGTTTATAATATGTATGTTGTGTATGAACGATTATTACAAGGGGGAGTCATAGATGAATATTTCAATCATTGCAGTAGGTTCAGAATTATTATTAGGCCAAATAGCTAATACTAATGGTCAATATCTATCTAAATTATTCAATAGTATTGGAAAGAGCGTAGTTGAACATACAGTTATTGGGGATAACCCTCAAAGACTTGAATATATAATTAAAGAAGGTTTAAGACGATTTGATACTTTAGTATTAACTGGTGGTTTAGGGCCAACAAAAGATGATTTAACTAAGCACACAGTGGCTAAAGTACTCGGCAGAGAACTTGTCACAGATAATGATGCTTTAGAATATATTGAACAATATTTTAAAGAACAAGGACAAGAAATGACACCTAATAATAAACAACAAGCTTTAGTTATTGAAGGCTCTAAAGTGTTAAAAAATAATTATGGTATGGCCCCAGGTATGTTAGTAGAAAAAGACGATAAGAAAGTCGTATTATTGCCAGGACCACCACGTGAGATGCAACCAATGGCTAAAAATGAATTACTTCCTTATTTAATGGATGATGATAAAGTCATCTTTTCAGAACAATTAAGATTTGCGGGCATAGGTGAATCAAAAGTTGAAACAGAGCTTATGGATTTAATAGATGAACAAGCTAATCCTACTATAGCGCCATTAGCTGGTACACATGAAGTTTATATAAGATTAACTGCCAATGCTGACACAAAAGAAGAATGTCAGCGTCTTATAGCGCCTGTTAAAGAAGAAATATTAAATCGTATAGGCGAATATTACTATGGCTCAGATGATATCGTCATTGAGCAGTCAGTCATGAATACAATGAAAGAGACATTTAGTATTTATGATGGCGTAACAAATGGTGCTTTATATACGCGTCTTAAAAATTATGATGATGAAAATATTTTAAAAGGATTACTACCTAATAGTGAAGTGTTCCTTAATGAAAATAGTAATATTGAAGATAAAGTAAAAGAAGCGGCCCAATATGTAAAAGATTTATATAAAACAGAAGTGGGTATAGCTTTACTACATGAAAATGAACATGTGGTCTTAGGAATGTATCGAAATGGTGAATTTAAAGTAGACTCATTTAAAATGTCACTGAAAAGAAATCTACTTCAAAACAGAAGTCAAAATTATGCATTAATAAGATTACTAAATTGGCTTAAATAAGGAGTTATTTTAACCAAAATTTAATTTTTAAGCACACTTGTTCGATTTTTGGAGTTTTATATTTTAAAAACACGAACAAATATTCGCAAAATGCTTGTAATTCATTCTGATAGAGAGTATAGTATTAGATAAGATATTAAACAGATAACTAAGGTTGTCGGTAAAGTAATTTTAAGTATAAAAAC
>NZ_PPRC01000088.1 GCF_002902565.1 Staphylococcus petrasii
ATGTTGTATAAAAAACTTTTACAGGGTAAATAGTAATAGGTTAATGAATGAAATATACACAGTTAATCATAAATACTATGTAAAACTGTATATTCAATCAAAAAAGTGTATTGAATAGCCAAAAAGTATGAAGAATTAGACATTTATAATGTGAAATAAATCACATAATCATATTTGAAAGCGCTTTATACTTTAGCTGTAGATAAATAAAGGAGGAAATGAATATGACTCAAGGACCAATTCAAGTAAACAGTGAAATCGGTAAATTAAAAACAGTATTGTTAAAACGACCTGGTAAAGAATTAGAAAATTTAGTGCCAGATCACTTAAGTGGTTTGTTATTCGATGATATTCCTTATTTAAAAGTAGCGCAAGAAGAGCATGATAAGTTCGCGCAAACACTTAGAGATGAAGGCGTGGAAGTTGTTTATTTAGAAAAGCTAGCAGCTGAAGCAATTGCGGACAAAGCAGTACGCGAACAATTTATTGACGATATTTTAGCAGAATCTCAAAAAACGATTTTAGGTCATGAAGAAGAAATTAAAAAGTTCTTCGAAACACTATCAGACCAAGAGTTAATCGATAAAATCATGGCTGGTGTTCGTAAAGAAGAAATTGAATTAGAAACAACGCATTTAGTGGAATATTTAGATGATAGATATCCATTCTATTTAGACCCTATGCCAAACTTATACTTCACTCGTGACCCTCAAGCATCTGTAGGTAGAGGGATGACAATTAACCGTATGTATTGGAGAGCACGTCGTAGAGAATCATTGTTCATCACATACATTTTAAAACATCATCCACGTTTTAAAGATGCAGATGTGCCTGTATGGTTAGATCGTAATTCACCATTCAATATTGAAGGTGGCGATGAATTAATCTTATCTAAAGAGGCATTAGCGATTGGTATTTCTGAACGTACTTCAGCACAAGCTATCGAACGCTTGGCTCGCAACATTTTCAAAGATGAGTCTACAACATTTAAGAAAGTCATTGCGATTGAGATTCCAAATAGTCGTTCATTTATGCACTTAGATACAGTATTTACAATGATTGACTACGACAAATTCACAGTGCATTCAGCGATCTTTAAAGAAGAAAATAATATGAACATCTTTACAATCGAATATGATGAAGCGAAAGATGATATCAAAATTACGCATTCACATAAATTACGTGAAACATTAGCGGATGTGTTAGGTGTGGATCACATCGACTTTATCCCAACTGGTAATGGCGACGTGATTGATGGTGCGCGTGAACAATGGAATGACGGTTCAAACACATTATGCATTCGCCCAGGCGTCGTTGTAACGTATGACCGTAACTATGTGTCTAACCAATTACTACGTGATAAAGGGATTAAAGTTATCGAAATCACAGGTAGTGAGTTAGTGCGTGGACGTGGGGGCCCAAGATGTATGAGCCAACCGTTATTTAGAGAAGATATTTAGGGAGACGAGCAAAATTCCTAAATGTAAGGAGAATCATTATGAGTGAATCAGGTGAAAATAAATTAGGTAAAACGTCACTGATTGGTTTAGTTATCGGTTCGATGATTGGCGGCGGGGCTTTCAATATTATTTCTGATATGGGAGGCCAAGCCGGTGGACTAGCGATTATCATCGGATGGATTATTACGGCAATAGGTATGATTTCTTTAGCCTTTGTCTTTCAGAATTTAACAAATGAACGTCCTGATTTAGACGGTGGGATTTACAGCTATGCGCAAGCAGGATTCGGTGACTTTATCGGGTTCTCAAGTGCATGGGGTTACTGGTTTGCAGCGTTTCTAGGTAACGTAGCGTATGCGACGTTGTTGATGTCTGCAGTAGGTAACTTCTTCCCAATCTTTAAAGGAGGGAACACGCTACCAAGTATTATCGTCGCATCGATTTTATTATGGGGCGTGCACTTCCTCATCCTTAAGGGTGTAGAAACGGCGGCATTTATTAACAGTATCGTGACCGTCGCGAAGTTAATCCCTATCTTTCTAGTTATCGTTTGTATGCTAGTAGTCTTTAATTTTGACACTTTTAAAGCGGGCTTTTACGGCATGACAAGCGGTGGTGTCGGCGTCTTCAGTTGGGGCGATACAATGTCTCAAGTGAAAAGCACAATGCTTGTAACAGTATGGGTCTTCACTGGTATTGAAGGTGCAGTCGTGTTCTCTAGCCGTGCTAAGACGAAGAAAGACGTAGGTACAGCAACGGTTATCGGTCTTGTCTCTGTATTAGTCATCTATTTCTTAATGACTGTATTAGCACAAGGGGTTATCCAACAAGATCAGATTTCTAAATTGGCAAACCCTTCAATGGCTCAAGTGCTTGAACATATCGTCGGTCATTGGGGCTCAGTGCTAGTTAACATCGGCTTAATTATCTCTGTACTTGGTGCATGGTTAGGCTGGACGTTACTTGCCGGCGAGTTGCCATTTATCGTTGCGAAAGATGGTCTCTTCCCTAAATGGTTTGCTAAGGAAAATAGACACAAAGCACCGGTAAACTCACTATTGATTACTAATATTTTAGTGCAATTATTCTTAATCAGTATGCTCTTTACCGATAGTGCTTACCAATTTGCATTCTCTTTAGCATCAAGTGCGATTTTAATACCGTACATGTTTAGTGCCTTCTATCAATTGAAATATACGATTGAACATAAAGGGCATGCAACTGCAAAACAATGGACGATTGGTATTATCGCTTCAATTTATGCGATTTGGCTAGTGTATGCAGCAGGTATCGATTACTTATTATTAACAATGCTGTTGTATATTCCAGGTTTATTCGTCTATAGTTTTGTGCAACGTAATAATAAGAAACATTTAACGAAAGTCGATTACATTTTATTCGCATTGATTATTGTCCTTGCGATTATAGGTATCATTCGCTTAGCTATGGGTAGTGTGTCAGTATTCTAATCTAGTTAAGTGTAGTGAAAGTTTTAGGAGCGTAGCGTTATGACTGAACATAAATTTTCCGATAAAAATAAAGCAACTGAATTAGACCAAGCATTTAAACAATTAGCAACCTATTTGAATATACCGGTAGGCGTGATTCATCCTTATAAAGAAGAATGTTTAGTGCGCCATTATAATAAGGGCCAAGTGATTTACTATTCTTCGGATCAACCTATGCATATGTATTTGTTGTTAACGGGAAATGTTTTGCGTGAAACATTTAATGCGGAGGGGGATGTAGCACGTTCGTTAAATAAGGAGGATGTGTTATTCCCTTTGACGCAACTGTTTCATAAGGACGTTTCGAATGAAATGTGTACCGCGATGACGGATTGTGATGTGATTGGTATACCTAAGGATTTATTGGAATATTTGTGTAAGACGCATGATGATATTTTTATTACGCTTTTTGAAAAGTTAAATGTGGAGTTACGTCTGCAGATGGAATACACCATGGCGTTAACGGCGAAGTTGGCGAGGGAACGTGTTGAGAAGGTGTTGTATTATTTGTGTCATGCGGTAGGGTATGACAATGAGGAGTTTTATGAGATTAAGCAAGTGATGACGATTCAGCTATTGAGTGATTTGTCTGGGATTTCACGTGAAACAACTGGGCATATTGTGAGTGAGTTGAAGCAGGATAAGATGTTGCTGAAGAACGGCAAAGATTGGCTAGTTCGGAAGTAACAAGGCAAGTTAATTAATAATTTCTAGCGAAATTAACTACTCCTATGTTGTTAGTAGTTCTTAGATGGTCTATCACTCATTCTGTTGTGATGCTTGCCCAGGGTACAGTTTCAGCCAGAAATGCCTCACAGATAAATCTGTGGGAATTTCTAAGGTCTTCAACTTGTACTGTTCCCTCGGGCGTCACACAACGTCA
>NZ_PPRC01000008.1 GCF_002902565.1 Staphylococcus petrasii
CTCGTCAACCTCATCTATATAGTGATGACAATTAAATTTGGTATTCGTTCTATTGATGCCTTATTATTACTAAACATTTAAAATATTTTGAATATGTAAACAAGTATGACTTAAAAAAGTAAATACGTTCAGTGTTTTCTAAATTAATAAGAAATAAAATATATTGCAACATTGAAGTAAATTATATAAGTGATAACATTTCTCAATTAGAAAACGCTTCCATACTTCCTTAAAAAAATAAGCTTTTTGTTAACTTTATTGTAACATTTTTTATATGTTTTTGGGGTATGAGAATAATTCTCATACCCCTTTTTTTGAAATCAATCGTTTTTAAGTGCTTGTTGTAAATTTTTCGCTACTTTTTCAGGAAGTCCTGCAGCTTGTAAATCACTTACACTCGCTTCTTTCATCTTCTTAATAGAACCAAATGTACGTAATAGTTTAGTTTTACGTTTACTTCCAATACCATCTACTGTATCAAGTACAGATTGTAAACCTGTTTTTTGACGAGTTTGACGATGGAAAGTAATCGCAAATCGATGGACTTCGTCTTGAATACGATGTAGTAAGTAGAATGCTTGGCTATTTTTCTTCATTGGCACTACTTCAGCATTAGCGCCGTAAAGTAATTCAGAGGTTTGGTGTTTGTCATTTTTTCTTAAACCAGCGACTGGAATGTCTAAGCCTAATTCATTTTCCAAAACATCAATAACGCCTGACATATGCCCTTTACCACCATCGACGATAATTAGGTCTGGCAAAGGAAGGCCCTCGTTCAATACACGTGTATAGCGACGACGCACGACTTCGCGCATCGATTTATAATCATCTGGGCCTTTTACAGTCTTAATTTTATATTTACGGTAACCTTTCTTATCAGGTTTACCATCTACAAATGTAACCATCGCTGAAACGGGATCTACCCCTTGAATATTTGAGTTATCAAAGGCTTCAATACGAATTGGCGTTTGAATGCCCATACGTTCGCCTAACTCTTCAATCGCTTTAACTGTGCGCGATTCATCTTTAGCAATTAGCTTGAACTTATTATCAAGGGCTACTTCTGCGTTATGATTTGCTAAATCAACCATTTCCTTTTTAGTACCTCTTGCCGGTTGGACAATTTTAGTGTCCACAACAGAATGAATAATATCTTTATCAAGATTTTTAGGAACATGGACTTCTTTAGGTAAAATGTGTTGATTTAAGCTATAGAATTGGCCTATGAAGGTATAAAATTCTTCTTCCTCAGTTTGTTGTATAGGAATCATCGTAGCATCACGTTGAATCATATTACCTTGGCGAATAAAGAATACTTGAATACACATCCAACCTTTAGACACACTATAACCGAAGACGTCTCGAATAGTATTATCTGAAGACATGATTTTTTGTTTTTTAGTTAAATTATGGATATGTTGTATTAAATCTCTATATTCTTTCGCACGTTCAAAATCTAATTTTTCACTTGCATCCATCATACGAGTTTCTAAATTATTCAAAATCGTTTTATCTTCACCATTTAGAAAATCACTAATTTCACGTGTCATTTGAGCATATTTTTGTTGATCAACATCATATACACATGGTCCCATGCATTGCCCGATATGGTAATACAGACATAATTTATCTGGCATGTTGTCACATTTTCTAAATGGATAAATACGATCTAATAACTTTTTCGTTTCTTGCGCAGAATACACATTTGGATAAGGTCCAAAGTATTTACCTGAACCTTTCTTAACGGTTCTTGTAACGATTAATCTTGGATGTTTCTCTTTTGTGATTTTTATAAATGGATAACTTTTATCATCTTTTAATAAAATATTGTAGCGAGGTTGGTATTGTTTAATTAAATTTAATTCTAATAAAAGTGATTCAGTTTCACTTGAAGTTACTATAAATTCAAAATTTCTAATTTCAGCTACTAAACGCGTTGTTTTGGCATCATGCGCGCCAGTGAAATATGAGCGTAATCGATTTCTAAGACGCTTCGCCTTACCTACATAAATGACTTGGTCGTTACGGTCTTTCATGAGATAACAACCTGGTTCAAATGGAACTACGCTCAATTTATCTCTAATCTTATCTTGGTAGTCTGCCATTAATGTCCTCCTTCCTCCTATTTTAAAGACATATAAAAAAGACGGAGCGATTACATTTAATGTAATGCCCCAGTCTTAATTACTTTATAGTCATTCTTATAGATGTTTGTCTAAAACTTCAGCTAAGTTTTCTTTAGGTTGGAAACCAACTACTTTATCGACTGGTTCGCCATCTTTAAATACGATTAAAGTTGGGATACTCATTACTTCAAATTTAGCAGCAGTTGAAGGATTTTCATCTACATCTAATTTTAAGATGTCAGCTTTACCGTCATAATCACCTGCTAATTCTTCTAATACAGGTGCAATCATTTTACAAGGTCCACACCAAGTAGCCCAGAAGTCTACTAATTTAACGCCTGATTGAATGTTTTCATCAAAGTTTGAATCCGTTACTTTTACGATTGCCATAATTGCCAATCCTCCTTAAATTTTGAATGATGAGCAAATTATAACAGACTTTAATCGCATCTGCATTGCTCTTGCTCAATTAATCCATTTCTTGTTTTTAAAAAAAATTACTTATAAATCATTGATTTATTATTTCACTCGCTTTATTGTACGTCAAATAAATAAAAAATCAACTTCCTTGCTTACAAAAACATTATAAATTATTTGAGCTCAGCTACAGTCACGCCGAAGCCACCTTCACTTGGCATACCACCTCGGAATGATTTCACACTTTTATGTTTCTTCAAGTGATTTTGTACGGCTTTTTGTAAGGCACCTGTACCTTTACCATGAATGATATATACTTGCTCATAGTTACTTAACACCGCTTGATCGATATATTGATCTAATTCACCGACCGCTTCTTCATAACGGTAACCTCTTAAGTCTAGTTCTGTTTTAATCGTTTGACGATTTTGACGCGTCACCATTTTAACTGGCTTTTCTTTTTTCTTCTTCGATTTTTCTAAATCTTCAATAGGCAATTTCATTTTAATGATGCCCATTTGCACGACGGCTTCATCATCACCAACAAGTTCTAATACTTCACCTTTTTGGCCATAAGATAAAACTTTCACTTCGTCTCCAGCGTGAATTTCATCATATTTTTGTTTTTGAACATTTTGTTTAATGGATTTTGCTTCATATTGATCATCTAATTGTTTTTTCTTATCAATTAATTCGTGTTCTTTAACATCGGCGCCTTTTTTATCTCGCAATTCGCGTAATTCTTTTAAAATCTCGTCTGCTTCTTTAGTTGCAGATTTTACACGTTGATTTGCTTTTTCTTTGGCCTCGTCCATTAATTTTTGTTCATAATTTTTATACTGTTGATACTGTTGTTCAAGGTCATCATGTGTTGTTTTAGCTTCTCTCAATAATCGGTCTAATTCAATACGTTGTTCATCTACACGTTTTGAATTCTTTTCAAGTGATTCAATCATTGAATTAATTTCTTGTTCATCTGTACCAATCATTGTTTTAGCTTTATTGATGATATTCAGTTTGAGGCCTAATTTTTTAGAAATATCGAAAGCATTCGAACGTCCTGGAACGCCCATCAATAATTTATACGTAGGACTCAATGTATTCACGTCAAATTCAACGCTGGCATTCATTACACCTTCACGATTATAGCTATAAGCTTTAAGCTCTGGATAATGCGTTGTCGCCATTACTAAAGAGCCAATCTCACGAACGTGATCTAGAATACTCATAGCAAGCGCTGCCCCTTCACTAGGGTCCGTCCCTGCACCTAATTCATCAAATAAGACTAAGCTGTTCTTATCTGTCTCTTTCAAAATTTCAACGATATTTTTCATATGAGAAGAGAAAGTAGATAATGATTGTTCGATAGATTGCTCGTCCCCGATATCACAATAAACGTTCTCAAAGACGCTTAATTGGCTACCATCTAATGTAGGAATGAGTAAACCTGATTGCGCCATCACAATGATGAGACCTAACGTTTTAAGTGTGACTGTTTTACCACCTGTGTTAGGACCTGTAATAATCACCGTTTCAATATCATCAATAAATTCAATAGTATTCGCTACTACAGTTTCTCTATTTAATAAAGGATGATAAGCATTTGGTAAATAAACCGTTCTTTCTTTATAAAATGTAGGTTTAGTCCCTTTAATTGAACGCGCATAACGTGCTTTAGCCGTTAAGAAATCAATGTGTCCCATTACAGATTCTGCTACTAAACAGCCATCCGCCTCAGCCGCTACTAATCCCGTTAATTCTGTTAAGATACGCTCACGTTCAACCGCTTCATCATTGCGTAAACGACTAATTTGATTATTCATTTCTACTATTGAAGATGGCTCAATATATAACGTTTGGCCAGACGCAGATTGATCATGCACAATCCCTTTAAAGTCCTGACGATATTCTGCTTTAACCGGAATAACATTTCGGTCATTACGCACCGTAATAATCGCATCAGATAATTTCTTCTGATTCGCTTGACTCTTCACAATACGGTCTAAATTCTGTCTAATACGTTGGTTCGTGCTCGAAATCTTGCTTCGAATGCCTTGTAACTCATAACTTGCATTATCATATAAATCGTACGTATCACATTTCTCATTGATTTCTTGGAAAAGGTCTGAAAGTACTGGTAGCTGGTTCATCTTATCATTCAAGATAGGATATTTAACAACCTCTTCATCTTCTTCAAGTAATTGATTATAAAATGTCTTAAATTGATTCTGAACTTGAATTAAACGTTTAATCAAATTCAATTCAGAAACATTCAGTACCCCACCAATCGTAGCACGATGAATCAATGGTGAGACTTTGGCTAAACCACTTAAACTAGGCATACGATGTTTATTATAAATTTGTGAGATTTCATCTGTTTCATTCATTTGAAACTCTACTGTTTCAAAATCCGTTGCTGGAGACATCTTAGACACTTTTTCACGTCCTAAATCACTCACTGTTTCAGAAGCAACAAATGATTTAATTTTATCAAATTCTAAGACGTCTAATGTTTTTTGTCTCATACAATCCCTCTATTTCTTCAATTTTATATTATTTTCTACTAAATCTTTAAATGCTTCCCTAGACATTGTATTAATGACTCTATCTTTATGGACGAAACCTTTCTGTGCAGTTGCTACACCATATTTCATAAAGTCTAAGTGATCAATATGATGCGCATCCGTATTAATTGTTAATCTAACGTTTGGATATTTTCTTACTATGTCTGCATTTAAATCCAAACGACCTGGGTTAGCATTAATTTCCATAATAGTATTGGTTTCTTCCGCCAATTTCATCAACTGTTCAATATTTGGCTCATAACCTTTACGGCCACCTACAATTCGACCTGTAGGATGTGCAATATGTCTGACATAAGGATTGCGACATGCATTTTCTAGACGCTTCATAATTTCTTCTTCAGGTTGATTAAAGCTTTGGTGAATAGACGCAATCACGTAATCTAATTGCGCTAAAACGTCATAATCATAATCTAATGAGCCATCTGGTAGAATATCCATTTCTGTACCTGAATAGACATCGATTTCTTTATATTCTTCATTCAGTTTTTTAATTTCTTCATTTTGGCGCAATAATCTTTCTACTTGTAAACCATTCGCTACTCTTAAACTTTTAGAATGGTCAGTAATCGCCATAAATTGGTAACCCTTTTCAATATTGGCTTCGATCATTTCTCGAATTGAAAAAGCACCATCACTATATGTCGTATGCATATGGATATCGCCATTAATATCGTCTAACGTAATAATATTGCTTAAATCTTTATCGAATTCACTGCCATCTTCGCGCATCGCTGGGTCTATCCATTCACTACCAAAGTGTTGGTAAATTTCCGCTTCACTTTGGAATTGTAGAAGCGTGCCATCTTGTTGTTCAATACCATATTCACTGACTTTTTCCTTTTTCGCTTTCGCCAGCTGTCTAATGCGAATATTGTGGTCTTTAGAACCCGTGAAGTGTTGTAACGTATGATAGTAAGCAGCAGGTTCGATTAATCTAAAGTCTACACCAACTGTTTCGTCATCATATGTTAACTCAAGCGAAACTTTAGTTTGACCTACAGCCACTTCTTTAACTTTATTCGGAATCTCTAATAATTGTTGTTGCACTTTATCAGGATGGTTTGTGCTGATAATATAATCTAAGTCTTTGCTCATTTCTTTATAACGACGGAAGCTTCCAGCTACAGAATATTTATCAACGTCTTCTAAAGTCTCTAAATATTCACTAATCGTTTGATTTAATTTGCGCATCAACCCAATTGGATAACGATCTTTTTTAGCACCTAACGCTTTCACAGCTTCTAAAATATTTTGTTCCGTCTTTTTAGCAAAACCGCTTAATTCACTCACCTTGCCATTTTCACATGCGACTTGAAGGCTTTCTTTATCTGTAATATTAAGCTCTTTGTACAATTTCGCTATTTTTTTACTACCTAAACCTTGAATCTTCATTAAGGGAATTAATCCTTCAGGTACAACTTGTTGAAGTTCATGTAAGGTAGTTGATTCTCCTGTATTACGATATTCATTGATAACATCCCCTACACCTTTACCAATCCCTTTTAATTCTGTCACATCTTCAATTTCGTCTAAAGTACGCTCATCGATTTCTAAACTTTGTGCTGCCTTTCTATATGCAGAAACTTTAAATGTATTTTCTCCATTTAATTCCATATATATGGCTATTTTTTCTAATAATTGAATTACATCTTTTTTAGTCACTACACTCACTCCATAAAAAGAAGACCAGGACATTTAACATAGTCTTATTGTCCTGACCTCATATCAGTTTTGTTTTATTATAAGTTTAAAATATAGGACGATAACCATGGTGTGTGAAATAAAATGCCACTTCCTATTATTGAATGCGATAAACTTTGTTGTAACCAGTCAACTGGATATAAAGCTACTATGTATAGCACCAGTTGAAGTAAAATGATAGCCAATACTGGACTAATCACACAACCCAATATCCTACTTATTAATGAAATATTTTGATACGTCACTATATTATCAAAAGTTACAATAATAAGATATAAAAGCAACTTGCTAATAAACATAATTAAAATAAAAGCGAAAATGGTATCAAAACGTTGTTGTAACTCATTAAAGTGAAATGCATATGCCGTATCGTAAGCAATTGTCTTGGGGAAAGGTATAAACACAATAAGTTGTTTAGCAATAGAACGATAAAAATGATGCGCAATAATCAACGAGACTATCGTTGCTAATAAATGCAAACTACTGAGCCAAATGCCCCTTCTAAATCCCATCACAATATAATAAATGATGATTAGTACAACAATGACATCAATTAGCATCTATTCTTCTCGATGTTTTAATTGTTGAATTTCTTGACGGAGCTTACGATTTTCCTCTTCTAACTTAACTTTCTCATGCATAATATTCACTGCTGTTAAAATAGATTTTCTTGTTGTATCTAACCCAGATGATTTACGTCCCATTTCTTTTAACTTTTCATCAACTAAATGCGCCACGTAACGAATATGTTCCGGACTGTCTTCCCCGATAATGGTATAATTTTGATCATTAATTGAAACATTAATGCGATTTTTAAACTCTCCCATAACCTCAACTCCTGACGTATTTAAATTATTCTAAAGCCTATCATGGATAGTTATATAGATATTGCAAACTCTCTTAATTAGTAAATAATCACAATATATTATACATGAGCATACCCTTATTTGTAAGTGGCTAGATACTATACTTTTACTTCTAAGTCTTTTCACGTTATCTCCTACTCTAGCTAATATATATGTTATCATTATGTAGGTTTTAACAGTATTTTTGAAAAGTGAGGTCAAGCATCGTAATGGCTAACGTCGTTCATAAATTAACAGAACAAGAGATTCAACAATTGATGCAACAAGTATCATTTGAAACCTCTCAATTACCTAATGGTATGAAAGCACGCACAAAGTATAATCAAACAACGATTAATATATATAATTCTGGAAAAGTTATGTTTCAAGGCAAACAAGCAGAAACGGTAGCACAACAATTATTACCAAATCATGGCGCTAGTTCAAATGCAACTGCATCTAAGGCGAAGCAAACTTCAGCGACTACTATTTCTTACAATCAGTATAACTGTATCGGCAGTGATGAAGCGGGCAGTGGTGATTACTTTGGACCACTTACTGTATGTGCCGCTTATGTTTCAAAAGAACATGCCCAAATTTTAAAAACATTAGGCGTCGATGACTCGAAAAAATTAACCGATCCTAAAATTGTAGAATTGGCAGAACAACTCATTACTTTCTTACCCCATTCTTTACTAACGCTTGATAATATTAAATATAATGAAAGACAAGCTTTAGGTTGGTCTCAAGTTAAAATGAAAGCTGTATTACATAATGAAGCAATAAAAAACGTGACACAAAAAATTTCTACAGATGAATTAGAATACATTGTGATTGACCAATTTGCAGAACGTGGTGTATATCAACGTTATGCCTTAAGTGCACTGCCTTTTCCAGAAATAACGCAATTTGAAACTAAAGGCGAATCAAAGTCATTAGCTATCGCTGCAGCAAGCATTATTTCAAGATATGCGTTTGTGAAGCATATGGATCATATCGCGAAAACAATGCGCTGCGACATTCCAAAAGGCGCTAGCAATAAGGTAGATTTAGCAGCTGCTCGCATTATTGAACAACATGGCATCGCTAAATTAGATAGCATTTCTAAAAAACACTTCAAAAACCGAGAAAAAGCACAAAACTTAGTTAATAAAAAATATAAATAAATTACTAAAGCCACTTCATACAATTACGAAGTGGCTTTTACTTTATTCTTGAAAAGTAGTTCTCAGATAGATAACGAAGCGTAGTTGCGTAGACACCTACATCAATAATGAATTTAAATGTTTTAGTACTTAGTTAAGAAATTCTAAAGTTGAATTTCGAGTGACGTTGCGCGACTCTTGGCGTTTTTTTATTGAACACAAGTGCGCGTGCACTTGCGTAAGGCGTTCTAAGATAGATAACGAAACGTAGTTGAGGGACGCCTGAGGGAGCAGGATGAGTGTCGAGACCAAGGCTCGACCCAGCCCCCTAGGCAAGCATCTCAACTTAAGTGAGTGAACATCTATCTAAGAACGCCTTTACAATACTACAGGCTTGAGCCTTTCCCACTAGAAAGCGAAATAACTTAAGCAAGTGAACATCTATCTTAGAACTCATTGAAAAAGTATGTAAAAAAACTGTCGGCAAAATTGGGAAACTTTGTCGACAGTTTTTATATTATAATCTTTAAATTGATTATCTAATTGTAGCACCTTGTGCTTGTAATGCTTCTAAAATCTTATCGTGAACTTTTGATACGCGTTCGTCTGTTAATGTATCTTCAGTATCTAAATAATTCAATCGAATAGCAACTGATTTTTTACCTTCTTCTAAATGCTCACCTTCGTAAACATCAAATACTAATGTACTTTGAAGAATATCTTCACCATTGTCATGAATAATTTGTTTCAATTCTGATGAAGGCACATCACTATTTACTTCAAGTGCAATATCACGTGTTACACCAGGGAATCTAGGAATAGGTTCATAATTGATGTAACCTACCGCCACTTGCATAATCGCATCATAATTTAATTCAAACACATACGTACGTTTTAAATCATTATCTGCAGCGACTTGAGGATGTAATTCACCAATAAAGCCGATTTCTTTACCTTCTAATGAAATAATTGCAGTACGTCCTGGGTGTAAACCATTAATTTCGCCAGCTTTATAGCTAAATTCTAAGTTCAGTTTTTCAGCCACGCGGTCTACTACACCTTTTGCAATAAAGAAGTCAATTTCTTCTTTTTTACCTTGCCAAGTATTCACTACATATTCGCCAGTTAAAATGCCACTTAAGTATTCTACTTCATTAGGAAGTTCGCCTTCGCCATTGCCAAAGAATACACGACCTACTTCATATAATCTAACGTCTTTGTTTTTACGTGCAACATTGTAAGCTGCCGCTTCAATTAAATGAGGTAATAAACTTTGACGTAATGTAGAATGCGCTTCACTCATTGGCATTAATAAGCTAATAGTTGGACGTTCTTGTAATGCGAAATCTTTGGCATGCTCTTTAGATACTAATGAATACGTAATTGCTTGGTTCAATCCAGCACCTTCAAGTGTTTCTTTAACTGTACGTGTTTTATGTTGGCGGTCAGTTAATTCCCCACTTGTCACTTCGCCGAATACTGGTAATGATGAAGGAATTTCATCGTAACCATAAATACGTGCGACTTCTTCAATCAAGTCTTCTTTAATCGTAATATCTTTACGGCGTGATGGTACTTTAACTGTTAATGTTTCGCCATTTTGTTCTGTTTCAAAGCCTAATTGTTCAAAGATAGCTTTAATTTCATCACTTGATAAATCGAAACCAATTGTTTTGTTTACTTTTTCAGCAGTAATATCAATTGGTGTAATAAATGAACCTAAGTCTCCTGAAGCTACTCTATCTTGTAGCACTTCACCAGATGCATATGTTTGTAGTAAGTAACATGCTCTGTCTACCGCTTCATCGACGAATTCTGTCGCGATACCCTTTTCAAAACGGCTAGAAGATTCACTACGTAAATTTAATCGACGTGATGTATGACGGATTGATACTGGGTCAAAGATGGCACCTTCTACAACCACGTTAGTAGTTTGTTCAGTTACTTCTGAAAAGTCTCCACCCATTACGCCAGCTAATGCGATAGGTTCTTGACCGTTTGAAATCACGATATCAGTATCCACTAACGTACGCTCAGTATTATCTAATGTCGTCATTGTTTCTTTATCTTTAGCTTGACGTACAACAATTTCTTTAGAACCAATATGGTCTTGGTCGAACATGTGTAATGGTTGACCGTATTCTAATAATACGTAGTTTGAAATATCAACGACATTATTAATTGGGCGAATACCTGCTTTAATTAAACGGGCTTGCATCCAAATT
The DNA here is from genome assembly GCF_002902565.1 of Staphylococcus petrasii. Classification (GTDB taxonomy): domain Bacteria; phylum Bacillota; class Bacilli; order Staphylococcales; family Staphylococcaceae; genus Staphylococcus; species Staphylococcus petrasii. The sequence goes on from NZ_PPRC01000008.1 coordinate 11,045, forward strand.
GGAGATGGCGCAATTGTAACGTTTTTAACAACTCGTGCGCTGTAGTATGGAACCTTTTCAGGATTATCAATAGTCACTGATAATTCATTTGATGCAGATTCTGAAGTTTCGTTACTTTGAGTTGCTGGTTTCGTCATTTCAGTTTGATATAAAGCTGCTACTTCATAAGCAGTACCTACCATACTTAATGCATCTGCACGGTTTGGTGTTAAATCAAATTCCATTACTTGATCGTTTAAATAAAGGGCTGTTAGCGCATCTGTGCCTGGCTCAACTTCAGTTGGGAAGACAAAGATACCGTTCTCGTAAGCTTTAGGTACGACATTACTTGAAATACCAATTTCTTGTAATGAACAAATCATACCTTCTGAACGTTCACCGCGTAATTTGGCGCGTTTAATCTTGATACCGCCTGGTAAACGACCGCCTACTTTGGCAACAATTACATGTTGGCCAGCATCTACATTTGGTGCACCACAAACGATTTGAACTGCTTCTTCTTCACCAATGTCTACTTGGCAAATATTTAATTTATCAGCGTCAGGATGTTTCTCTTTAGATTGAACATAACCTACTACTAAATTTTTAATATCTTTCGTGTAATCGATAATGTCATCTACTTCAATACCTGTACGTGTAATACGTTCTGCTAAGTCTTCTACTGAGACGCCAGCGTCTACGTAATCTTTTAACCATTCATTTGAAATCAACATTATGCTTCACCTCTATCTTCAACAGCTTTAAATTGATCAAGGAATCGAACGTCATTAGTATAGAAATGACGAATATCTTCAATACCATATTTCAACATTGCAATACGGTCAGGACCCATACCAAATGCGAAACCAGAATATTCATTTGAATCGAAACCGGCCATTTCAAGTACGTTTGGATGTACCATACCAGCACCTAAAATTTCAATCCAACCTGTATGTTTACATACGTTACAGCCTTTACCTTTACATTTGAAACAAGATACGTCTACTTCTACTGATGGTTCAGTGAATGGGAAGTAACTTGGACGTAAACGAATTTCACGGTCTGCACCGAATAATTTTTTCGCTACTAATTCTAACGTACCTTTTAAGTCGCTCATTTTAATATTTTTATCAACGACTAAACCTTCAATTTGCGTAAATTGGTGACTGTGTGTCGCATCATCTGAATCACGACGATACACTTTACCAGGACAGATAATTTTTACTGGACCTTGGCCGTTACGTTTCTCCATTGTACGCGCTTGTACTGGAGATGTATGAGTACGCATTAAGATTTCATCAGTGATATAGAAACTATCTTGCATATCACGTGCTGGATGAGACTTAGGTAAGTTTAATGCTTCAAAGTTGTAGTAATCTTGTTCTACTTCATAACCATCAACAATTTCATAACCTAAACCTAAGAATAAATCTTCAATTTCTTCAACTGTTCTTGTTAAAGGATGTTTAGAACCAATGCTGATTTGACGGCTTGGTAAAGTTACATCGATTGTTTCTTCAGCTAATTGTTGATTTAATTTTTCAGTTTTTAAAAGTTGTTGTTTTTCGTCTAATTCACTTTGAATTGTTTGACGTAATTCATTTACTTTTTGGCCGTAAGCAGGTTTTTCTTCATTAGGTAAATCTTTCATGTTTTTCATTAAGCCACTTACTGAACCTTTTTTACCTAAATATTTAACTTTAACATCTTGTAATTCACGTTCATTTTGAGCTTCATTAATATCAACAAGGGCTTGTTGTTTTAATTCTGCCATTGAATCGTTTTGAGTCATATTACAGACACCTCACGCTTTCTATTTTTTAAAATTTAATACAAAAAAAGACTTTCCTCCCTAAATACTGGGACGAAAGTCTTTCCGTGGTACCACCCAAATTTATGTCTTTATAAAGCATCACTATTCTCTACACTTTATGTGACATACACTTGTTTTACGTTGTTAACGAAGACGAACTCCGACTTAAATCTCTTTAAGTAACCAAAAAGATGAAAGCAATTAACGAGAATTGGAGTAAGTTGCAGTCACGCTTACTCTCCCTGGGCAATTCTCTTTGTTAATTAAAGTCTTTTTATCGGTTATTCATTCAATTTTATATGTTAAATTATTTATCTGAAAAATTGTTTACATCTAAGTATAGCCGATTTTAAATCGTATGGTCAACCTTTCAAATGGTAAAGTAAAATACTGCCTGCAATAGCCACATTTAAGCTTTCTGCCTTACCATATATTGGAATAATAAGATTTTGCGAAGTTTGATCTAATAGTTCTTTGTTAACCCCTTCGCCCTCGTTACCTAATAGTAAGGCAAAGCTTTCTTGTGATGACACTTCTTTAAATGGGACTGCATTTTCAAGGGCTGTACCGTAAACTGGACCATCAAATTGGTCAATAAATGCCTTTAAATCTTCACTTATGACTGGAATATGGAAGACACTGCCTTGGCTAGAACGTAATACTTTATCTTGGTACGGATCCGCTGTACCTTTCTCCATCACAATTAAATCGATGCCAGCCGCGTCAGCCGTACGAATTAATGTACCTAAGTTACCTGGGTCTTGAATGCGGTCGATAAGCAACACTTGTTTAGCTTGAGTAATATCGTATTCCGGCTTCTCAATAATCGCAAAAAAGCCTTGAGGCGTAATTGTGCCAGATAAAGATTCAGCCACTTTCATATTAATTTCGTACGTTTCTTCCGCATAATCTAAAAGGGCGTTATCCGTTCTATCTGGTTCGATAACAAATAATTGTTTAATCGTGATACCGCTTTGATAAGCTTCTTCAATTAGATGGATGCCTTCAATTAAAGCTTGACCTGTTTTATCGCGCTCACGTTTCTTTTTTAACTTATTTGCATTTTTAATTTTACTATTTTGCGCAGACGTAATTTGTTCCATATTGTAATCTCCATTTTTAAGAGTTATTTATTAAGCTTTATCTATATTGTAAGTTATCATTTCTCTTATTTAAATAAAAATGAGCCTGTCACATTAAAAAATGTCACAGACTCATTTAACCATAATATTAGTCGATTATTTAGAAACGACTTCTTCACCGTTGTAAGAACCACAGTTTTTACATACGCGGTGAGATAATTTGTATTCGCCACAACTTGGGCATTCAGTCATACCAGGTACTGAAATTTTGAAGTGCGTACGACGTTTGTTTTTTCTAGTTTTAGACGTTCTTCTTTTTGGTACTGCCATGATATATCCTCCTTAATATTGAAACACGAAATCTTAAGTGTTTAGGTCATTAAATTATTATACAATAATTTGAAACAACCTGCTATTACTCTTTATCATATAATTGTTGTAATTTTTGAAGCCTAGGATCAACTTGTCTAGTCTGGGATTCGTCATTGTCTTTCTCTTTTTCAAGTTCGATCATTTGATCTTCGTCAATAACTTCCCAACCGTTACCTTCTGTAAGCATTTGATCACTATTCTCAGAAAATGCTCGCATTGGTTTCTCAATGATAACCAATTCTTCAACAATGTTTCGGACATTAATCATACCGTCAGTAGCAAGATGATAATGTTCATCTTCTTCTACCTCTTCATCGGTATAATTATCATAACCTTCTAAATCAAATATTTCAGATGTACGCACATCTAACGGAACCTCAACTGGTACTAACGTACGTGCACAAGGCATAGTGTATGTTCCAGTTACATGCAAATCTGCAATAACTTCATTTGATTTAACGGATAATTCCCCTTCAACATTGATTTCTGATAAATCGATCAAACCTAAGGGTTCTATTAAATGTTCAAAATTAGCCGTTTGATTAAACTCAAATGGCTTACCTTGATATTTTCTTAATTGCGTTATTGACCATTTCATATGGCTTCACCTCTAACAAACACAAAATTTATTTTAACTTTACTAGTATAAGTTGTCAAGATTTTTTCTTAACAACCTATCATCTGTTACAATACTAATAATGAATACTGAAAGGACGAAATGCAAATGAAAAGTGTTGGACTCATTACTGAATATAATCCATTTCATAATGGCCATTTATATCACGCCCAGCAAGCAAAGCTTCAGTCCAACGCTGATGTAAGCATTGCTATTATGAGTGGCAATTTTGTTATGCGAGGCGAACCTGCATTTTACAACAAATTTGTTCGCACTCAAATGGCACTTTCAGGTGTCGACCTTGTAGTAGAGTTACCTACTATTGCTACCCTTTCTTCAAGTGATTATTTCGCTCAATTAGGTATTAAAGTTGCTGATTATTTAGATATAGACGCTATTGCTTTTGGTAGTGAAATTGCTAATATTACCCGTCTTGAAAATGTAGCAACAAATATTACTGAATTAGAACAGTCGCCACATTTTCAAAAATTAATAAAAGAAGGCAATAATTACGCTAAAATCATTCACGAGTTAATTGAAAACCAAGACATATTGCAATCACCGAATAATATATTGGGTGTAGCGTATTTAAAGGCTATCTCTCAATTTGCCCCTACTATTCAAGGCATAGCCATTCAGCGCCTATCTTCAGCACATCACGATAAAGCCATTAAGCATGACACATTTGCGAGCGGTTCATCTATTCGACAATCAATATTAAATGATGAAAATAATTGGAAAACTGTCGTACCTTCAAAAATTAAAAATTTGTATGGGAAACCTCATCTATTAAAAGAAGATACATTTCAGATGATTAAATATAATTTATTAAGTCGTTCTGCCGAAGAATTATCTGCAATTTATACTATGTCAGAAGGATTAGAACACCGCTTAAAAGCGCACATACAAGAAGCGCATAACTTTGAAACGTTCATGTCTTTCATCAAAACGAAACGATTTACATATACGCATTTACAACGTGTGCTCATGCAAATATTACTTAACATCACTAAAGATGACTATGATAGCGAAATTCATAGCGTGCGAATATTAGGCATGAATCAAACCGGGCAACAGTATTTAAAATATTTAAAATCTCAATTTCCGGAAAGACAATACATTACTAATGTAAATAAAAAAACTGCCCATTTATTTAAAAATGAAATTAAGGCTACTCAAATATATAATTTACTTTCTGGACAAACTGCCCACGATTTCAACACACCTGTTATAAGACAAAAATAAGAGCGAGACCTCGAAATTATTATTACTTAATAGAATTTCATTGTTTCGCTCTTTTATAAATTAAATAGTTATATTTATTTATTAAATTTTTCCTTCAATGCTTTTTCTACATTCGGCGGTACAAAATCTGAAATATCAGCTTTATATTGTGCTACTTCTTTCACAACACTTGAGCTAATAAATGAATAGTTTGTACTCGTCATCATGTACATTGTTTCTACTTTATTGTTTAATTTTTTATTCATTGAAGTTAGACGCAACTCATATTCAAAGTCGCTAACAGCTCTTAAACCACGAATAATTGTTTGAGCCCCAATTTGATCACAGAAATCTACCAATAATCCATTGAAATTATGAACCTCTACATTAGGTAAATGTTTTACAGATTCACGAATTAATGCCATGCGTTCTTCAACGCTAAATGTGCCAGCTTTACTGCTGTTTCTTAATACACAGACATGTAATTCATCAAATCGTTCTGCACTTCTTTCAATGATATCTAAGTGACCATTTGTAATTGGATCGAAACTACCCGGGATGACCGCTTTTGTTTTAGCCATTTTGTTCTCCTTTTTCTAGTAACAAAGTATCTGTTAACCCATAGTGATATTGTTTAATCACTTGGAAGTCTTTGGTGTCGATATCTTCTTGGTTGCTAAACTCACAAATGATGATACCACTTTCTTTTAATAAATCAAACTCTGCAATTTGTTCTAACGCTTTATCAATTAATCCTTTATTGTAAGGAGGATCTAAGAAGATATAATCAAATTGGATGTCACGTTTGTTTAATGCTTTTAACGCACGGTCTGCATTATTCTTATATACTTCAGATTGCTCCGTTAAATTAAGTTGTTTTAAATTCGCTTGAATCACTTTAACCGCTTTAAAGTTTTGATCTACAAAGATGACTTTCTCCATGCCACGAGATAGTCCTTCGATACCTAGAGCGCCGCTTCCAGCAAACAAGTCTAGTCCTAGTCCATGAACATCGTGTAAACTGTTAAAGATTCCCTCTTTGACTTTATCCATTGTCGGACGAGTATTACGCCCTTCTAAACTTTCTAATGGCTTACTTTTATGCTTACCCGCAATAACTCTCATTCTGACTTACACTTCCATTTCCTTAAGTTATTTAATATAATTTGTTTTGAAAAAGGAGAATGATCACGCTATGAAACAATCATTTATCGTCTTAGGCGAAGGACTTACCGATTTATTCGAGTTTTTAACATTAATTGAATACAATCACACTCGCATAGACAAAATTGTCTATTTCCACTCACCTCAAACATCTAAGCAATTATCTTCTGTTGCTATCATCATGCAACCGACTGCTGGTCAACATTTTCAAGCAATGTATATCATGCTCAATGCTTTGAAATATCCTTACCCAGATCATAATAAAAAGTTTCAACTTATCAATGCACATGCTAACAAATATAACGTGCCTGTGTTAGGTATTGACGTACAACCGCCAGAAGCTTTCCACTCCCACGATTTATATTTTAAATATTTAATTAGCGTGCTAAGATTACAAAATTGGATACCACCTATGCAATAACTATGCAACTGTTAAAAGACAAGATGAAGTGATATCTCAATTACAAATGTGAAACTTATGTTCCATTATGATTTTTATAACATTTCATGTTTCTCTTTTTCATACGTTTTTTTCAAATATTTATAAGGTGACCCATCAATGTTGAGCACATATTTTAATTTCATTAATTTATGAACAACTGCATCTGCATCTTGTTCATTGACATATAATACAACGTACTTACGTTGTTTATTTGTATAAACAATATGTCCATATTTACGAATTTGGCGTTCGTGTTTAATATGTTTTAGATAAACAATTAAACTGACTCTCAAAACTAATTCCATATCATACTCACTCCATTTTTTATGCATATTAACTATACCACGACTAAATATTTTATAAAATATTTAAAACAGTTCGTTCCAATGTATTTATCAACGTGGCTCTAACATCGCTTTACTTTTGCATGAGAATAATTTTTGGTACGCTAAGTGCAATAACCTATAGGAGGAACGACTTATGACAAATAAGAAGAGATGGGCTTTAAATTTAAGTTTAGCAAGCGCTGGTTTGTTAGGCAGTCTATTGTTTATTAATAAAAATAAAGACGTCGAAACGAAGAAGCAAATTCCAAAGTTCTTTGATGGTCAAGCGCCATATATCTTTGCACATCGAGGCGGTATGGCTGTGCGTCCAGAACAAACGCAATTAGCCTTTGATAACGCGGTAGCTCACGGTCTAGACGGCTTTGAAACAGATGTCCGACTTACTAAAGATGAAGAATTAATTGTCTTTCATGATGCTACAGTAGACCGTACTACAAACGGTTCTGGAAAAGTCAGTGAGCACACGCTAGCAGAATTAAAACATTTAGATGCAGGTTATCACTTTACCGATATTAATGGCGCACATCCTTATCGTGGCCATGAACACGCAAAGATTTTAACATTCGATGAATTATTAAAGATGTATCCTGAAATGTATATCAATGTAGATTTAAAAGACGCGCCTAATAGTTATGAAGGCTCTGTTGCACCAAATAAAATGTATGAAATTATCGTTAAAAATAACGCACAAGATCGTGTACTTGTAACAAGCTTCCATAAAGCGCAAAATGATCGCTTTAGAGCTATCAGTAACAATGATGTTGCAATTGGAGCGAGCCAACAAGAAGTTGCAGAAGGATTCATAAAATTTAATACAGGCTTTGGTCATACTTACCAACCTGTCGCTGACACTTTCCAAATGCCATTAAAATTCAAAGGCATTCCTTTAACTTCACAACGTTTCATTCAATGGCTTAATTTATTAAATATTGTTCCTGGTTACTACGGCGTAAATAGTACAGACTTAATGGCCGACTTACATGCCAAAGGCGCTCATACACTCGTTACAGATCGCCCAGACCTAGGTAAACAATTTAAATCTTCTTTAACGAATACAACTAAATAAATTAGAATATAAGAAAAGTGAGGTATTGATGATGTTAGGCTACATCGTCAATACCTCACTTAATATATTATAAGCTACAATTACATGTACCTCCTGTGGCACATCCATTGTGATCCGTTTTAAAGAAAGGATTACCAGCTTCAATTTTCACATTTTTAGAAACAGAAAAAGCAATCTTACTTACCACTTCATCAATTAAATTTTGTAATGCAACTTCTTTAGATTTGTAATCCATAACCACAGGTAACATTTCGTATGCACGTTTACGACGACGCGTATCCATCATTACATGTTGATAATCTGGATGATACTTTCCAAATCGCATCACTTCATCATATTTCATTTTAGATTTTAAAAACGCTTGATACATTAAATGCGCCTCATCATCCTTATTTAATCTTTCTTGAGCTTCTCTATAATCGTGGTAAAGTTGAGATTGCACTATCATGTCTGATAACGCGTCTATATCATCTAAAATCGACATTGTTTCTTCAGTGTACATAATTAAATAAGCCTCCTTTCTAAAATTTTCTATAAAAACTTTCTCTTATTTCTCAACAAAGATAAGTGAATAATAATTTTTCATTACTTCTCCGCCCATTTCGTCATATTTCGTATTCAATATTCTTGAACGGTGTATATCTGAATTCATCCAACTATGAATAAGCGTTGGCACATCATCAAAGTCATAGCCTACATTTTGACTAGTTGATTTGAAATCAATACCCTCATTATCAAGTTGACTTTTCAATGCGTCTTCAGTGAATTCAACATCCTCTTTACTTGTCGCTTCATACAGATTCATAGCGGCAATATGTGCAATATCTGTATTAATGGCTAAAGGTTTAATATCTTTTAATTTACGCATTTCATTTGTAATTTCGTATAAAGTCATCAGTTGATTTGGATTTTGTTCATATGGCAATTTACCTGCATTATCCTCATTTAACTCGCCACTATCATCATAAGATTCAGTGTTATCTTCCTCACTAGCTAATTGATACGGCTTTAAGAAAGCTAAGGCTTCTTTGTCCAAATAACGAACACCCATAATACGATTTGATTGTTGATCCACATAGATTTGTGCATAAATCTTACCATATTTTATTAAAGCTTGCGTTTTAATATCTTCATCCGACAATTCAAAGGTATATTCTTTGCCATTGACTTTAAATGATGGGTCTGGATTAATACTTGTATTTTCGAAAATGTGAGAGGCACTTTCATTGATTTTTAAAGAATCAATTTTAGCCTTTTGACCAGTAGCATAAACAGATTTAATTTTATCGTTTTTCGTAGAAACTATGTAATATTGCTGGTCTCTTTTAAAAACATAATTTGTATAATTATCTTTAAAAGGATAAATACGATTAGCTTGACCAAACTTATTTGTGAGGTAATGAATATCTTGGCCAATCCAAGTTCCTACTCCTTCTTTAGGTGCTGGATTTTCAGTTTCCGTTTGTGAATGAGGCGTTTGTTCTGTACGATTCGTCGTTGTAGATTTATTAGGATTTTCTAATACATCAAATTTTAACCGTGGTGAGTAAAATAAATATATTAAAAAAACAACTAAAAATATTACGCCTAAAACTTTAATAATTAATTTTGCCATCTTTCACCCACCTAATTTGAATTATATCTATTGTACAAAATATCTATTTTAACAATCAAGATATCTATATCACACTTAAAACTGAAAATACTCAAAGTAGTTTATACCTATTTTATAAACATATTAAACACTATTAGATTAATATTTTTTAAAAATTATCATCATTTTAACTACTTAACAATTTAATTTTAAAGTAACTCCTTTATTCCATAAAAAAATCCCTTCAAAGTTTTCGTTTTTCAACGTCTACTTTGAAGGGTTTATATTAATTTATAAGCCAAGTGTTGCTTTAATTAATGAAGTTGTTTCCCCACCTGGATAAAAGACATAAAGTAATAAGTACACAACCACGCCAGTGATGGCTGTAAAGAACCAAATAACTGACGCTACAGGTCCTGCTTTTCTATGCCAATTAAATTTATCCTTAAATGCAGTGATGATTTGTACTAATCCTAATACTCCGCCAATTGTAGCTAAGTTAATGTGGAATATTAAGAAAATTTTATAATACGTTCTTACAGAATCAGGGCCACCAAAATCGGTATTCCCTAAGAATATTGTTCGCGCTGCATAAATAATAAAGAACGTTAATGCAAAGCCTGCTGCCCATAACATTGTTTTTTTGTGCTTATCAATATGGCGATGCCAGATTTGCCACCAGCCGATTGCCACGAGAATAGCACTAATAACAATACAACTTGTACTAATCGTTGGTAGAATTGGTAAATTCATAAGTTTCATCCTTATTTACTTTAATTATTTTAAATCATTTTAATTAACGAAACGACCACAACTAAAACAAAAAAGACTACTAAATAATTTAGTGAATAAATAAACATTTTTGTTGCCCATTTAGTTTGATCAGTATTTTTCTTAAATGTTGTTAAGCCAACGTAAATCCAACCTAAATTTAATAATGTCGCTAATACGACAAATGTAGTGCCTAAACTTGATAATAAGAATGGTAATGGAAGTAATAAAACTAACCAAATAAACATGCTTACTCTCGTACGTTTAAAACCTTTAACTGATGGTAACATTGGAATTTTAGCTAATGAATATTCATCGCTACGTTTAATTGCTAATGCGTAGAAATGAATTGGTTGCCAACAAAAAACAACTAAGAATAATGCAACTGCAGCTAAACTAATATTTCCATCAATAGCAACCCACCCAATTAATGGTGGTACTGCTCCTGGGAAACTTCCCACTACTGTGTTCCAAGTTGTATGTCTTTTAGACCAAATAGAATAATAAGACACATAACCTACAATGCCGATAAGGCCTAATACGCCTGATGGTACATTTAATAAGAATAAGCAAGCCTCTCCTACTAACATCATACCGAAACTTAATAATAATAAGTGTTTATCTGAAATTCTATCATTTACTGTCGGTCTATTTTGCTTACTTGGCATAATACTATCGATATCTTGGTCATAGTAATTATTTATTGCACAAGCGCCACCCATAATTAATGTTGAGCCAATCAACATTAAGAGAATTTGAGGTATTGACGATAGGAAGGAATGATTTGTCATCACAACCGCCAACCAAGCACCAGCAAATGCCGGGATTAAATTACCTTGAACCAAACCCATTTTAATAATTTGCTGTAATTCTTTAAAACTCACACGGTCAGAATGTTGTGATAAAGTTTGTTCTTTACTCATGGTCCCCCTCCTTAAATTTTCCATATAGTACTATGATATAGTAATTATTAATAAATGACTAGTTTATATGAAATTAAATTGTGACACTTTAACGACATTGTATGTGAGCAATTTTTTGTTACTATGTAATGTTGTATAATTGATTTGATATTATAAATCCAAAAATATAGACATTAAATCAGGCTATGTTATCGTATAATGATTAGCATTGAAATTCCTGAATTAATGATGGGGTGTTTAACATTGTTTAACAAACGAAACCTTAAATGGTTATCAGTATTAGCCACAATTATTATGGCAATGGTGCAACTTGGTGGTGCACTGGTAACTAAGACAGGTTCTGAAGATGGTTGTGGATCTTCATGGCCACTATGTCATGGTGCCTTACTTCCTCAGAACTTGCCAATCGCTACTATTATAGAATTAAGCCATCGTGCTGTATCCGGCATATCATTAATTATAGTTCTATGGCTTGCCATAACAGCTTGGAAAAGAATCGGGTATATCAAAGAAGTTAAACCATTAGCAGTAATAAGTGTTGCCTTTTTATTAGTGCAAGCATTAATTGGTGCAGCTGCAGTAATTTGGCAACAAAACTCTTATGTTTTAGCGCTTCATTTCGGCATCTCACTTATAAGTTTCTCTTCTGTATTCGTTTTAATGCTTATTATTTTCGAAGTAGATAAGAAATATGAAGCCGATGAACTATTCATTAAAAAGCCATTAAGAACACTTACATGGATAATGACAGTAATCGTTTATCTAACTATTTATACAGGGGCATTAGTTAGACATGCGAAAGCAAGTTTAGCATATGGTGCATGGCCATTACCTTTTGATGATATTATTCCGCATACTGAACAAGACTGGGTGCAATTCGCTCATCGTGGTATGGCATTTATCACTTTCTTCTGGATTATGATTACTTTTATTCATGCCGTGAAGAATTATTCAGAGAATCGTACAATTAGATACGGTTATACAGCTGCATTTATTTTAATCATTATCCAAGTTATCACTGGTGCACTTTCAGTTATAACGCATGTTAATTTAATTATCGCATTAATTCATGCATTATGTATTACTATCTTGTTTGGTTTAATTGCTTACTTTATTTTACTCATGCTTCGATCAATTAGAAGCGATCGTCGAATTAAATAATTTGTAATTAAAAAGTCTCTTTATCGTAGTTGAACTACGGTAAAGAGACTTTTTCGTTATTCCGCTTTTTCAATTTCTATTAATAAATCACCTGTAGCAATCGCATCGCCATTGACTACTGTAACTTTCTTAATCACACCATTGAATGGTGCTTGAATTGTTGTTTCCATCTTCATTGCTTCTGTAATAAGCAATGGTTGATTTACTTTCACTTCATCACCAACAGCTACTTTTACTTCCGTAACAGAACCAGGCATTTGAGCGCCAATATGACTTGGATTAGTTTTATCTGCTTTAGGTTTCACATTCGCATTTGTTTTAATATTTTCATCTTTAATATTTATACGACGTGCTTGACCGTTCATCACATAATACAGTGTACGGTTACCATTTTCATCGAGCTCACTAATCGTTTCTAATTTAATAATTAATCGTTTACCTGTATCAATTTCAATTTCTACTGTCTCACCGTTGCGCATACCGAAGAAGAATGTAGGTGTATCTAGAAGTGATAAATTACCGTATTGCTGTTTCGTTTGAATGTATTGATCAAATACTTTTGGATACAATACATAACTAATGACATCTTGTTCAGTGACTTCACCATATTCTTTGTCACTAAGCTCTTGTCTAATTGCTTCAAAGTCTACTGGCTCTAAATATTCACCAGGACGTTCAGTTAATGGTTGTTGCCCTTTTAAAATAACGTCTTGTAACTTTTTATTAAATCCATTAACCGGTTGACCAATATCACCTTTAAAGTATGAAACCACAGATTCAGGGAAATCTAATTTATGACCTTGTTCAATGACTGTTTGTTCATCTAAATCATTTTGTACCATGTAAAGTGCCATGTCGCCCACTACTTTTGATGATGGCGTTACTTTAACTATATCTCCGAATAAGAAATTAACGCGACGATACATGTCTTTAACTTCATTGAAGCGCTCTCCTAATCCTAAACTTTTAGCTTGTTGACCTAAGTTAGAATATTGACCACCTGGCATTTCATGTTGATAAATTTCTGTATTTGGTGATTTAATATCACTTTCAAAGTCGCTATAGTATGGACGTACATTACCCCAGTAATGACTAAGTTCTTCAAGCCCTTTAATATCCGTACGCATATTTCGACTAAAGCCATTTAATGCATAATATAAAGAGTTTGCGCTTGGCTGACTTGTTAAACCACTCATTGAAGCGACAGCTGTATCAATAATATCTACGCCCGCATCGATGGCTTCTTTATAAATTAATAAACCATTACCGCTTGTATCATGCGTATGCAGATGAATTGGTAAATCAACTGCAGCTTTTAATTCTCCAATTAATTCATAAGCTGCTTTAGGTTTTAATAGGCCTGCCATATCTTTTATTGCTAAAATGTGGAACCCTTCGCGCTCGAGTTCTTTAGCTAAATTAACGTAATAATCTAACGTAAATACATTTGAGCGTTCCGGATTTAAAATATCACCAGTATAACAAATCGCACCTTCTGAAATTTTACCAGCTTTTTGTACCGCTTCATTCGCAACTTTCATCTGATCAACCCAGTTTAATGAGTCGAAGATTCTAAAGACATCCACGCCTGCTTTTGCACTTTCAGCTACAAATTTTTCAATGACATTATCCGCATAATTTTTATAACCTACTGCATTTGAGGCACGTAATAACATTTGAAATAATACATTAGGAATAGCAGTTCTTAATCTTTCTAAACGTTCCCATGGGTTTTCTTTTAAGAAATTGTAGGCTACATCAAATGTTGCGCCACCCCACATTTCTAATGAAAAGCTATCTTTCAGAACTTCAGCTGTTTTAGACGCAATATTCATCATATCTTTAGTACGTACACGTGTAGCTAATAAAGATTGATGGGCATCACGGAAAGTCGTATCTGTAATTAAAACATCTTCTTGTGCGCGCACCCAATCTGATACCGCTTTAGGCCCTTTATTATCAAGTAATTGCTTTGTTCCATTCAATTGCGCAATTTTATTATGAGAAACTCGAGGAATAGAGGCTGTTTCATAATCTGGTTTCTCACGTTTTTCTACATTCGGGAAGCCATTAATCGTAACATTGCCAATATACTCTAATGTTTTTGTACCACGGTCTAACGTTGGCGCAATATTAAATAATTCTGGTGTTTCTTCAATAAATTTGGTTGTATAATCTCCGCTACGGAACTTTTCATTACGCATTACATTAATTAAGAATGGAATATTCGTTTTAACCCCACGAATACGCATTTCTCTTAAAGAGCGTTCCATTTTTTCTTCTGCTTGTTTAAAAGTCACTGCATGCGTAGATAATTTCACTAATAGTGAATCGTAATAAGGTGAAATTTCAGCACCTTGGAAACCGTCACCTGCATCTAAACGTACACCGAAACCACCACTTGAGCGATAAGCAATGATAGTACCAGAATCAGGCATGAAATCATTAGTTGGATCTTCAGTTGTAATTCGACATTGAATAGCATAGCCTAACGTTTGTATATCTTCTTGTTTAGGCATTGCGATGCGTTCATCAAATAAATTCGCACCATCGGCTACTAAAATTTGAGTCTTCACAATATCAATACCTGTAATCATTTCAGTGATAGTATGTTCTACTTGTACACGAGGATTTACTTCGATAAAGAAGAACTCATCTCCAGAAACTAGGAATTCTACAGTCCCTGCATTGACGTATTTAATATTATTCATTAATTTTAATGCCGCTTCACAAATACGTTCTCTTAACTCATTAGGAAGTCCTACTGATGGTGCAACCTCTACAACTTTTTGATGACGACGTTGTACTGAACAATCTCGTTCATATAAGTGCACAATGTTACCATATTCATCACCGATAATTTGAACTTCAATATGTTTAGGATTATCAATGTATCTTTCAATATAAACTTCACTATTGCCAAATGATTTAGCTGCTTCAGATTTAGCACGGTGAAATGCATCTTCTAATTCACTTTCTTCGCGAACGATACGCATTCCTTTACCGCCCCCACCACTAGTTGCTTTAATCATAAGTGGGAACCCTGCTTCATGCGCAAAACTTTTCGCAGCTTCAAAGCTTTCAATTGGACCATCTGTACCTGGAATAACTGGTAAATCTGCTTTAATTGCAGTCGTTCTCGCTTTAACTTTATCTCCAAACATATCTAAATGTTCAAGATGAGGTCCAATGAATATAATACCTTCCTCTTTACAACGATGCGCAAAGTGCTCATTCTCACTAAGGAAACCATAACCCGGGTGAATTGCATCTACACCTGCATTTTTAGCTACTTCAATAATACGCTCAATATTTAAGTAACTTTCTGCCGGTCCTAAATCTTTCCCCACTAAATAAGATTCATCTGCTTTATATCTATGTAATGAATTCTTATCTTCATTAGAATAAATGGCTACTGTTTGAATATCTAATTCCGTTGCTGCTCTGAAAATTCTAATTGCAATTTCACCACGATTGGCTACTAATAACTTTTTTATGTGTTTCAAAGAATGAACACCCCTTTATAGTTTGAAAATTCTAACTAATTAGATAATAAGATTTTATACTAAAATAATTTAGAAAGCTATTTATTTTTTCAAATCAAGATTTTTCTAAACGAGTATAAATTACTTATCATAACTTTAGTCTTTATAATTAAATATTATTGTAAGTAATAACTTTATTTTATCATCTATAAAATAATTCATCTACTTAGATAAGGGGGCTTTTATAAATTTTCACATAAATGTAAAAAACCTTTACAAGATTGAAGAAACTGAACAATCTTATAAAGGTTAAAATTTAACTAATTTAATTATATTGTCTTGGAATGTCGACTTTTTGTTTCTTTGCTTTCATAGCACGTTTTTCATCCATTTTAATTTGCTTAGCCACAAGTAAAAGTAGACCCATTGCTATACTTAAACTTAACATTGATGAACCACCAAAACTGATAAATGGTAGAGGCACACCTGTTAATGGAATTGTAGCTGAAATACCACCTAAGTTAACAAAGGTTTGACTTCCTATGTAACTTGCTACGCCTACACAAATAAGTTTATAGAAATATGAAGGAGTCTTTGATGCTAACATAAACGCACGATATACGATAAAGAATAATAAACAAATAACAAATAAGCCACCAAGTAAACCAAGTTCTTCACAAATTACCGCAAAGATAAAGTCCGTATGTGCTTCCGGTAAATATCCAAGTTTCATAATACTATTTCCTAACCCTCGTCCAAACAAACCGCCATTACCGATAGCCATTAATGAATTTGAGAGATGATAACCAGTACCAGATTCTGAACCAAACGGATTGGTTAATACACTAAAACGTGCTTTTAAGTAGTGAGGCATGAGACCTGTAATCAATGCAAATCCTGCTATCACAATAAAACTAATAATCACTAATAAAACTGGTCCTTTTAACAACTTTTGAACACCTATGCCAGCGAATAGAAACATTGAGACGATAATGATTAAAATAAGCAAAGTTTGTCCAATGTCACGTTGTAATAAAACCAAACCGACACACGCTAAAATTAAGAAAATGGGTTGTCTTATAACTTTTAGTTTCTCTCTAACTTGAGGCAATTTTCTACTAATAACGTATGAGATGTAGAGGATCAATGCGATTTTTAATAATTCAGAAGCTTGTAGATTCATAAAGCCTAAGTTAATCCAACTTTTTGATCCATTAATATTTTTACCAATGATCAAAGTTAAGCATAGAAGCACAAACATGATAGACATAATCCACATTTGTACTTTAATTTGTTGGAATACTTTAATATTAAGCATAAACGCTATAAAGAAAACGACTATAAAACTCATAATTACATAAATAAGTTGTCTGTTGTAAAAATATGTTCCAGATACTTCTATACCGCCTGTTAATGTTCCTTTCGTAGCAGCGACCATACTTGCGCTGTACACCATTACAAGGCCAATTAAACATAAAATAACATATGTAATTAATAATGGATAATCGATAAACTTAGACATTCTACCTATGTATCGAAAAAAATTTTTTAAGTTACTCATAAAAATGATCATCCAATTCTAAAATTTTAAAATATCTATGTTCATTGAAATTAATTTTCCAACAAAATCTGTCTCAACTATTATATACTTTCCACTTACAGTTTCACAAACATTAACTGAAAGAAAGTATATACCTATCTAAAATGCAAAATGACTGAAAATATTATTATCATAATATTTCAGCCACTATTTAAGCTATATCATATGTAATCACATATATAAGCTTGCATTTATATCCATTTAAATAGCATCAGTATGCTAATATATTTAATCAAGAGTCAACTTACACGTTTGTAAATGCTTCATGTAATTTAGATAATTCTTTTTCTAAACGAAGCATTAAGTTTTTACCGTCTTCTTTATCAACTAAGCCAAGTTTAACAGCAAAGTCCACTTCTTTTTGTAGACCAAACATTTGTGTGTCGAGAACTTCTTCATATAACGGGCAAGATGGCATTGTTAAATTATCCATTTGAACTTTAATTAAATGTAAGATTCTATCTGCATCTTGATTTAATTGTTCATAAGCCACGTTCTTCATATTCGATTGCTTCGGCATCACATACTCCCCCTATCATTAAATATCTTCATGTAAAAAGTTTATCTCACTCGATATTAAAAAGCAAGTTAATTCAGTGAATAGGAAAATTTAAATGTGATAAAATAATGATTATAGAACGAAATTAGGGAGTGGGCAAAATATGATTCAAATCAAAGGTGCAGTCAAGTTCCCTATCACTTTAGATAGCACAACTTGGATTTTTGATGACAGAAAAGTAAAAATAGAAGATATAGAAAACGGCGTGTTCGATGGAACTAAGCCTGTTAAATTTGAAGACAACCGCGAATGGAATAGAGCGATTTTAGAAGGACAAACTAATCCGCCAACATTAAATTCAGAAATTAAATATCGCAAACGCTCAGTATTAGAAGATTCATTTGCGATCAATATGACACCATTTTTCAAAAATGCAGAACCATCTGAAAATGCAACAAAAATTAAATTATATAATGATAAAGATTCAATCGAAGTACCAATGGAATTATTACCTTATCTATTCTTCCAATTTGCTAAAGATGGCAAAAGATTATACGACGATAATTCAGTGGATAGCTTTGTATACAATCCTGATGAGAAAGCTTACTCATATGAATTTAAGTATGTCACTCATATCGAGGTGATTTAATTTGCGTGAAGTTCAATGTATCATTTGTGATACGAAGGTATTAATTGATGAGAATACCGTTGAAGCCAAACGCTTACGCAATAATCCAATTCGAACATTCATGTGCGATGATTGTAAAAGTCGCTTAGATAGACCTAAACAGCGACCAAACAACGCTGAATATTTAGAATTGTCACATGAAGATAGATATTAGTTGGATTAATATAATAAAAAATGAGGGTATGAAATCTTAGTAGTTTAAAGATTTCATACCCTCATTTTATTTAATCGAGACGATTAGATTATTCGTCTTGCATCATTTGTTTAACACGTTTTGCTTCTTTTTCACGTGCTGATTTGTTTAAGATTTTCTTTCTTAAACGGATGCTTTGTGGTGTGACTTCCACTAATTCATCGTCGTTAATATATTCTAATGCTTCTTCAAGCGTTAAGATTCTTGGACGGTTCATTGTTTGTGTTTGGTCTTTTGTAGCTGAACGTACGTTAGTTTGGTGTTTAGCTTTAGTGATATTAACTGTTAAGTCATTTTCACGGTTGTGTTCACCAACAATCATACCTTCATAAACTTCAGTACCTGGTTCCATGAAGTTTACACCACGGTCTTCTAAGTTAATGATAGCGTAAGCTGTTGCTTGACCTTGGTCCATTGAAATTAATGCACCGTTACGACGTCCACCGATTTGTGCTTTAACGCGTGGTCTGAATTCTTCAAATGTATGGTTGATAATACCATAACCACGTGTCATAGACATGAATTCAGTAGTGTAACCGATCATACCACGAGCTGGTACTAAGAAGATTAAGCGTGTTAAACCATTATCAGTTGTGATCATGTCTAACATTTCACCTTTACGTGCACCTAATGATTCGATAACTGCGCCGGCATTTTCAGAAGGCACTTCACATTGTACACGTTCAAATGGTTCACTTAAGACACCATCAATTTCACGTAAAATAACTTGTGGTTTAGATACTTGAAGTTCGAAACCTTCACGTCTCATATTCTCGATAAGAATTGATAAGTGTAATTCACCACGGCCTGCAACAATCCATGTATCTGGAGAGTCAGTTGGTGTTACTTTTAATGATACGTCTGTTTCAAGTTGTTGATCTAAACGTTCTTGAATTTGACGTGCAGTTACGTAGTCACCTTCACGACCAGCAAATGGAGAGTTATTTACTTTGAATGTCATTTCAAGTGTTGGTTCATCAATACGTAACACTGGTAATGCTTCTTGATGTGTAGGTGGTGTAACCGTTTCACCTACGTTAATATCTTCCATTCCTGATACAGCGATTAAGTCCCCTGCTTGTGCTTCTTCAATTTCTTCACGTTTTAAACCGAAGAAACCAAAGATTTTAGTAACACGGAAGTTTTTAACTGTGCCATCTAATTTAATTAATGATACGTTATCTCCTACACGCATTTTACCTCTGAACACACGACCAATACCAATACGGCCTACATAGTCATTATAATCTAATAATGCTACTTGGAATTGTAATGGTTCCTCATGGTTATCAATTGGTGCTGGTACGTATTCAAGAATTGTTTCGTATAGTGATTGCATGTTTTCATCTTGTTTCTCAGCATCAAGACTTGCAGTACCATTTACAGCTGAAGCATATACAACTGGGAAGTCTAGTTGTTCATCGTTTGCTTCTAATTCGATGAATAAGTCTAATACTTCATCTACTACCGCTTCTGGTCTAGCAGCTGGTTTATCAATTTTATTTACAACTACTACAGGTTTTAAGTTTTGTTCAAGTGCTTTTTTAAGTACAAAACGTGTTTGAGGCATTGTACCTTCGTAAGCATCTACTACAAGTACTACACCGTCTACCATTTTCATAATACGCTCTACTTCGCCACCAAAGTCAGCGTGTCCTGGTGTATCTAAGATGTTAATTCTTGTGCCTTTATAATTAACTGCAGTATTTTTCGCAAGAATTGTAATACCGCGTTCTCTTTCTAAATCATTAGAGTCCATTGCTCTTTCATCGACATGTTCATTCTCTCTGAAAATACCAGATTGTTTTAATAATTCATCAACTAATGTTGTTTTACCATGGTCGACGTGAGCAATAATTGCAATATTACGTACATCTTCTCTTCTATTAGTCATTTTATTATATCCTTTCATGAGTAAACTCCCACTTTTAATTACAACTGTTTTATTATATCATATAATTAAGAAAAGATAAGTAAAAGGTGGGGTATGGGATGGAAAAACCAAAGTCTAAAGGTATATTTTGGGTACTATCTATTCTAGCAGTATTGTTCTTAGTGCTATTTAGTTTTAGCGTCGGCGCAGCTAGCGTTCCAATGATGATTTTAACATTTATACTTTTCATTGCAACATTTGGTGCTGGTTTCGCGCTTAAGAAAAAATATCGTGAAAATAATTGGTTATAATATATATAGTCTCAACTATTCACTCATAAAGTGACAACTTTTAGATGAACAGTTGAGACTCTTTTTATTTTCTAAAGCGTTGATGTAGTTCTGTTAATACTTCTTTATGCGGGTTCAGGAAGCCTTCGAGGATTTCGTTATGCACTGCTTTATTTCCGATAACGATTGAATTCGGGCTTGCAATAGATAGTGATTCACCTAATAGGTTACTACCTATGCCCCCTACTTCATTTAATATAATTAATCCACCTGCAAAATCCCAAGGTTGTAATCTTGGCGTGATATAGGCAGCTAATTGTCCTTTCGCCACGCTCACAATTTCTAATGCAGCGCTACCATAGGCTCTACAACTTCTACATTCATTAACGATTTCTGAGAAGATAGGTCCCATTTTAGGTTTTGTCACCCAGTTAGGATTAATGCCTATTAAACTTTGTTTTAATCGTGTATCTTCTATTAAAGATAGTGGGTGTTTATTTTCAAAAGCCCCTTCACCCACCTTCGCATGATATAGCACGTCTTTCATCACATCATAAACGAATCCAGCATAAGGTTCTCCATTGCGATAAATACCGATTGAAATCGCAAAGTTCTCTTGTTGATGCACAAAATTCAATGTGCCATCGATAGGATCAACAACCCACACGACTCCATCAATATTCTCTAAATCATGTCCGTGACCCTCTTCACCTATTACATGATGTTCTGGGTAGTTGTTAGATATTGCTTCATAAATATAATTTTCAGTTGCTTTATCTACATTTGTCACTAAATCATTTGGATTGGATTTAGTTTCAATATTTAATTCTTCTTTCATCATTGTTCTAACTTTATTTCCAGCTTCTAATACTAAGCCTTTAGCAAAATCGTATAATGACATTTCATCATCTCCTGTTGCTTTCTATTATACAGAATTTCGTGCAAATGAACTAAGTAATGCCCCTTCATACCGTGATAGTGTATCGTTAAAGCTTTACTTAATTTTTAGCTTTACAACATTGTATACCTTATTCTATTCACTTTAAACGCATTCGCTTCTTAAGTCGGCTTATAATGTAATAAGTTCAATATATGCTACAATAATTTTAAGTTAAATTTTTCTGAAAAGGAGCACTAAATATGACGCAATATACCTTTAGTCCTAAAGATTTTGAAGTATTTGACGTAGATGGTTTAGATGCACGCATGGAAGCATTAGATAAACATGTAAGACCACAACTCCATCAATTAGGTGATTATTTTGCTGAATACTTTACCTCACAAACTGGAGAAACGTTTTATGCACATGTAGCAAAACATGCGCGCAGAAGTGTAAACCCGCCTATTGATACTTGGGTTGCTTTTGCACCTAATAAACGTGGTTATAAAATGCTACCTCATTTCCAAATTGGTTTATTCAGAGATCAATTATTCTTAATGTATGGTGTAATGCATGAAGGTAAGGATAAAGCGGAACGTGTTAAAGTATTTGATAAACATTTTGATGAATTAAGAAATCTACCAGAAGATTACCGCGTAAATTTAGACCATATGAAACAAGATAAACCGCTTATTAAAGATTTAAGCGATGACGAATTGCACCAAGCAATCGACCGCGTTAAAAACGTGAAGAAAGGCGAATTCTTTGTAGCACGTGTACTTGAGCCTACAGATAAACGTCTTAAAACTGATAAGGATTTCTTATCGTTTATTAAAGAAACCTTTGATGAATTCTTGAAATTCTATTAAATTACCTTGTTAAATCAGTAACTTTAAACAATAGATATACTTCTATTGTTTAAAGTTTTTTTATTATCGTTAAAAATTATTAGGTTGACCTAACTTTTTGATTAGGTTAATATAAATAAAAAGAAATCAAGGAGTGTTATTAATGTCCGCAAATAAAGATCACACACAACTTAGTCTAGATGAAATTAACAACACTGTTGATTTCAGTGGAGATAAAAGTGTCAGTCAGAAATTTTTAGCCTTTTTAGGCCCTGGGTTATTAGTCGCCGTGGGATATATGGATCCCGGGAATTGGATTACTTCTATGCAAGGTGGCGCCCAATTTGGTTATACCTTACTCTTTGTGATACTCATTTCGAGTTTATCAGCTATGCTATTACAAAGTATAACCGTTCGCTTAGGCATCGCTACTGGGAAAGATTTAGCTCAAATGACACGCCATTATTTAAACAGACCTATTGCCATCACTTTCTGGATTATCGCTGAACTCGCGATTATTGCTACTGATATAGCAGAAGTCATAGGTAGTGCCATCGCCTTAGATTTATTATTCAATATTCCATTAATCGTTGGCGCATTGATTACAGTACTAGACGTCTTCTTATTACTATTCATTATGAAATTCGGTTTCCGGAAAATTGAAGCAATCGTCGGTACCTTAATATTTACTGTGCTCATTATTTTCATATTTGAAGTTTTCGTCTCTTCTCCTCAAGTAATTGATATTCTTAATGGCTTCATACCCCATCAAGAAATTGTGACAAATCACAGTATTCTATATATTGCGTTAGGTATTATAGGTGCGACTATTATGCCTCACAATCTATACTTACATTCATCAATTGTTCAATCACGTAAATATAACCGTGAAAGTAATGATGATAAAGCTCAAGCGATTAAATATGCTACCATTGATTCAAACATTCAATTAAGCATTGCTTTCATTGTCAATTGTTTATTATTGGTGTTAGGTGCAGCCCTTTTTTATGGAGTTAATGCTGATAAACTAGGTGGTTTCTATGATCTATATCATGCACTTCAAACGCAACCTATCTTAGGCCCAGTATTAGGAGGCATAATGAGTACATTATTTGCCGTCGCTTTACTTGCTTCCGGTCAGAATTCAACAATTACTGGTACATTATCAGGACAAATTGTGATGGAAGGATTTTTAAAACTTTCTATTCCTAATTGGGTACGTCGTTTGATTACGCGAGGTTTAGCTGTTATACCAGTTATCGTATGTTTAATTATTTTCCGCGGTAATGAAGGGAAAATGGAACAATTGCTTGTTTTCTCACAAGTATTTTTAAGTATTGCTTTGCCATTTTCATTAATTCCGCTTCAACTGGCAACGAGCAATAAACAATTAATGGGGCCATTCTATAATAAAACGTGGATAAATATTTGTTCATGGAGTTTAATCGTCATTTTAAGCGTATTGAATATTTATTTAATCTTTGAAACATTTAGAGGGTTTTTTGCTTAATTTTAAATATGATTAAAGCTACCTTTTAAAGTTAGATAAGATAATCTAGCTTTAAAAGATAGCTTTTTTGTTTTTTTAAAACTTCTAGTAAATATATGGATCATCTTTTTTACGAGATTGATATTCCTCGTCTGGGTGCCATTCATTTCTAGGAGAGTTGTTTCCATTTCCTCTTCTATTTTGATTGTTACTTCTTTTTACAAATAACATAATCGCTACGATAAACCATAAGACACTTGCAATTAAACTCATATTAACAATACCTATTAATGCCGCAGCAATGAGTAAACATCCTGCTAATATAGGTCTATTTTTAATAATTAGTGTACCTGCGATTCCTAAAATAGTGGAAAATAATAAAGTAGCTATTGAGAAAGTCATTGCAAAATTAACCATTTCAGGTGTTACGTTAACTTTTTGATTACCAAACTGATGCATCATTTGATTATATTGTTCAGTAGTATTATGGCCATTTTTAACAATGAAAAAAGATATTAAAGACATAAGAAAATAAATAGCACTTAAACCACTCGCTATCCAAGCAAGAATTATTTCTACTTTACGGTTCACTTCATTTCCTCCTAATAATTAGATTTACTTAAATCTTACTAAAATTTTTCATCTCTTACGAATAAAGATACATGTGTAAATAAAAAAGATTGAGACACCAGTGTAGTATCTCAATCTTTTAAAATTATTTATCTTCTTTATGTTGATTATCCACTGGTGTATTATCTTCAGAATGTTGTTCATCTTTGTTTAAAATTTGTTTACGTTCTTCATAATTCATACGTCGTTGATTAACGGCGCTAGGTTGATTTTTACGTCTTTCTTTCATGCGTTGATTATAAGCTTTACGTTTTTCTTTTTTCTTAGCTTTAATTTCAGCTTTTTCTTTTTTACGTTGCGCTTTTTCTTCTTTTTTATCTACCTTAGGTACCGCTTCAATTGATTCTGGTGCATCATCATGAAGATGTGAGTCAGCGTCTGGATTATACTGAGATTGTTTTCTTGATTTTTGTTTATATTTTGCTTGTCTAGAGAGTACGCCGGATGTATTTTCTTCTTCTGGTGAATTATACTCTTCAGTAACCGCACGCTTAGGATATTGATTATATTTATCTTCCTCAGCATCATTTACTACATCTTGTTCATTTCTATATGATTGAGGTCTTTCCTCTTCATAATAATCATCTCTATAATCATAACCTCTATCATCCTGATATGATTTTTTACGACGCGTGCGACGTTCAGATTTTTTAGTCTTACGAGGAGGCTCCACATATTCTTCTTCATATCGTGGCGCTTCATAGTCATGACGTTCATCTTCGTAATAACGTCTATCGTCTTCATAATCATCTCTTGGACTATAACGTGGTTGATACTGTGGACCGGGTCCATATGCTGGAACAGTTTCGATTTTACTTTTCCTAGCAAACATCATAATCGCAATGATAAAGAAGAAGATTGGGATAATTAATGTTACGAATAATAATACTAAAGGCAGTGTAATAATTGATGCAATTAAGAATAGGAAACCTGAAAGTATTCTAATATTCATAGAAATTAACGCTAAAAATGAAATTAATAGACAAACTATGAAATATACAATAATTGCCCAAACGCCATTTTGAAGCCAAATCACAAATTGCGTAGTATTTAAACTATTATTAGCTAGAATTTGTTGAATCAGCTCATTATTATTCATTGAGTTTTCAAGATTTTGAATAGATGTATCATTACTAAAAGATACGAGTGCAATAAACATTGTAATAACCGTCAATATCAATAAGAAAATCCAACTAAACCAACCTAAAAGTTTTTCAGTTAGACGACTCACAGGCCGTTTTATTTGCGTGTATCGTTCTCCTGACATTTATTACAACTCCTTAATTAACTTGTCAAATTATTATATCTAATTAATTATAAAATAACTACTATTTATAGTCTATTTTAACGACATTTTAAAGTTTAAGAAACTTTCGTTATATTCACCTAAAGTTTTTTGGCCTAGATCTTTATAAACTTCTAAACGTTGTTGTTCTTTTTGAGTAGGATAGAAGCGATGATCATCTCTTACTTCTTTAGGTAATAATTGACGAGCTGCTTTGTTAGGAGTTGCGTAACCTACCCACTCTGTATTTTGTTTATTATTTTTGGCATCTAATAAGAAGTTCATAAATTTATATGCGCCTTCTTTATTTTGTGCAGTTTTTGGAATTACCATATTATCAAACCATAAGTTTGAACCTTCTTTAGGGATGACATAGTTATATTTATCTCCGCCTTCAACAAGTGGCGCTGCTACACCGCTCCACACAACTGCAATATTTCCTTCATTTTGTTGGAGCATCATTGTAACTTCATCACCTACGACACCTCTAACTTGTGGTGTAAGGTTTCTTAAATCTTTTTCAGCCTTTTTAATATGTGCAGGATTTTTATCGTTCAAGCTATAGCCTAATTTATTTAAAGCTAATCCCATAATTTCACGCGCACCATCCACTAACAATACATCATTTTTATATTTTGGTTGATATAAATCTTTCCAGCTATCAAAATTTTCGTTTGGATACGCTTTTTTATTATATAAAATACCTACCGTACCAAAGAAATAAGGTAATGAATATTGATTATGTGGATCATATGTCATGTTCATATAATCAGGATCAAGATTTTTTATATTAGGTATTTTTTTATGATCTAAAGGTAATAATAAATCTTCACGTTTTAATTTTTGTACTGTGTATTCACTTGGAAAAGCGACATCATAGTGTGTACCACCATTTTTAATTTTAGCTTCCATTGCTTCGTTAGAATCAAACGTTTCGTATACCACCTGGATACCTGTTTCTTTTTCAAACTTTTTAATTAAATCAGGGTCGATGTATTCTCCCCAGTTATAAACATAAATCTTCTCACCAGTGTTGGTATTGTCTTGAGACTTAAACCAATGGCTGATACCTAAACATATTAATCCAATCACTAGAGCGCCTAATATTAATTGTAAAAACTGTTTCACTGCTGTACACCTCGCTTAAAGGCTTGACGTCTTTTTACAGCACGTTGAATAGCGTAGTAGCCAATCACACCAAGGACAATAGCGGCAAATAAAATAGTAGATATCGCATTAATTTCCATGCTAATACCTTTACGCGCCATCGCATATACTTCTACTGATAACACACTGAACCCATTACCAGTTACGAAGAAGCTGACTGTAAAATCATCTAAGGAATACGTTAACGCCATAAAGAAACCACCAATAATGGCTGGCATTAAATTAGGAATAAGTACTCTTCCTAAGATTTGGGACTCAGTTGCGCCTAAATCACGGGCTGCATTCAAAATATTATTATTCATTTCATATAATTGAGGTAAAACAACAATAACTACAATAGGTATACAAAATGCAATATGTGAAGCAAGAACCGTACCAAATCCTAAACCTAAACCAGTTAAATGGCCGAGAGCGGTAAACATAATTAAGAATGATGCACCGATAACGACATCAGAAGATACCATTAATACGTTATTTAATGTCAGTAATGTGACCTTGAATTTTTTATTTCTTAAATAAAATAATGCAATCGCACCAAATGTACCTATAATCGTAGAAATAGCGGCAGCTAACAATGCAACAGCAATCGTATTAAAGATAATGGACATCAGACGGTCATCTTGGAATAGCGTTTGATAGTGTTCCCAAGTAAAATGTTCAAAATGAATCATATTGCCAGCTGAATTAAATGAATAAAACATAAGAAAGAATATCGGAACGTATAAGACGACTAATAGGAGTCCAATATAAATTTTTCCATACCATTTCACTTAATTCACCCTCTTCCATCTGTTGATTTAGATTTAGTAATAATTAAAATAAATGCCATAAATACTATAAGCACGATAGCAATGGTAGAACCCATACCATAGTTTTGAATAACTAAGAATTGTTCTTCAATTGACGTACCAATATTAATGACTTTATTTCCAGCAATTAATCTTGTAATCATGAATAATGATAATGCTGGAATAAATGTGACTTGAATACCTGTCATTACACCTTCTTTTGTTAACGGCATAATTACTTTTCTAAAAGTAGTGAAAGGATTAGCACCTAAATCACTTGAGGCTTGCAATAAATTATTAGGTATTGCTTTCATACTATTAAAAATCGGCAAAATCATAAAAGGAATATAAATATAACTTGCTACTAATAGAAACGCGCCCGGCGTAAATAACATATTCGCAGATGGAATATGTAAAAAGTTTAAAAATTTATTGATCATTCCCTCATGACTTAAAATGCCGATGAAAGCATACGTTTTAAGTAATAAGTTAATCCAAGTCGGTATAATCAATATAAGTAACCAAAGATTTTGATTTTTAGATGTACGTATAAAATAAGCTGCTGGGTAACTAATAATCAATGTGACTATAGTAATTAGCGCTGCATAAAATATAGAATCCCACATCATTTTTAAATATTTTAATGAAAAGACTTGCTCATAATTAGTAAAGCTGAAGTGTCCTTTTACATCTGTAAAAGAGAAATAAACAAGCAAAATCACAGGGATAATGATAAAGAACACCATCCATAAAAGATAGGGAATTATCAGTACCTTATTAAGATTACGCATGGTCTATATCCTCATAACTTTCGATACGTTTATCGAACTCTTCTTCAGTTTCTCCTGGCACCATGATATGTATCGCTTCAGGATCGAAGAATAAGCCCACTTCACTACCCACTTCAGCTTTTTTCGTCGATTGAATCACCCATTCATAACCTTTTCTATCTATACAGCAAATTTCATAATGCACACCTCTGAATAGCATTGAATCCACTGTTGCTTTGAAAAGCCCTTTATCAGCTTCAATTAAAGAAATATCTTCAGGACGGATTACAACTTCAACATTTTTATTGGTTGGAATACCAGCATCTACGCATTCAAAATCTTGTCCATAAATATTTACTACAAAGTCTCTTACCATTGTTCCTTCGACTATATTAGATTCACCTATAAAGTCAGCAACAAAACGGTTAACCGGTTCATCATATATATCTGTTGGTGTACCAAATTGCTGGATTTTTCCATCTTTCATAACAAAGATGTAATCACTTAATGCTAATGCTTCTTCTTGGTCATGTGTAACAAAGATAAAAGTAATGCCTAAGCGTTTTTGCAATTCACGTAATTCATATTGCATCTCTGTTCGCAATTTTAAATCTAAAGCTGATAATGACTCATCTAGTAGTAAAATCTCAGGCTCATTCACAATTGCTCTAGCAATCGCTACGCGTTGCTTTTGTCCCCCACTCATTTCATTGATATTACGTTGTTCATAACCAGATAATTTCACTAGTTTTAATGCATCTTTAACTTTTTGATTAATCTCTTTTTTAGACTTTTTCTTTAGTTTTAATCCAAAAGCAATATTATCGAAAACATTTAAATGAGGAAATAATGCATAATCTTGGAACACTGTATTCACTTTACGCTTATTCGCTGGCAATTTTCCAATGGATTTATTCAAATAAATAATATCGCCATTATCCGGTTGTTCAAAACCTGCAATTAGCTTTAAAATCGTAGTTTTACCACACCCTGATGGGCCGAGTAATGTATAAAAGTGACCTGACTCAATTTCTAAGTCCATATTATCTAGAATCGTTACATCATCGTAACCTTTCGTTACATTTTTAAATGATAACAATGGCTCCACTTCAATATTCCCCCTTTATAAATATGATGCTGTAGCAACAATTAAAATTTTAACTTCATTTTCCGTTTCATTATGTAATTGATGAATTTCATTAGCCCTAAAATATAATACGTCTTCTTCTCTTGCTTGATATCGTTCTTTACCTAAAGTGAGTGTGACACATCCTTCAAGACAATAAATAAATGTGTCTGATTCAGAAGGTTCAAAGTGTTTATAAGAAGCGCCTGGTTTAATAGATAAGATAAGGGGTTCCATTTCAAATTCATTAGAATTTGTAACTAACCAATTCAATATGTATCCTCTATCATATTCGTCATAAATCGTTCTATCATCTTTCGTGTAAAGCACTTTTTCTTTGGATTTCTCTTTGAAAAAGTCACTCGGAGATGTTCCTAATACTTCTAATATATTTAAAAATGTTTCCATACTTGGCGAAGCATGTTGGCTTTCGATTTGCGAAATATAACCTTTTGATAAATCAGTACGCTCAGCTAATTCTTCTTGTGTTAAGTTCTTTTGACGTCGTAAATTACGTAATTTAGTACCAATTTGCATATTTAACCACCTAAAAAAGCTGTATCATGTTTAGTAATATTAAACATTTTGTTTAATGCTTAATAAAAATAACAAAATACAGCTTTAACTTCAATAGGTTTATAAAAAATATTCAAAATAAATCTTTTTAAGACCTATTTAATTGAAAAAATTGTGTCATTTTTAGTGATGATTAGTTTTGACCGCTAAACGTTTGTTGATCAGGATTGTTTTTTACATCCTGAACAGCTTTATAACTGTTATAACCACTTTTATCTTCAAATTCTTTGAATAATGTTTTTTCCTCCGCCTTACCAGGCACGATTTCTTTAAAACGTTTATAGTGAGCCATTAAGTCCTCTCCATTAACTGACTGTTCATAATAGTTCTCTATTTTATTAAAAAATGCTATAACATCGACCATTTCTTCATTTGTCCAATCTAAATCAAGTGGATATTGGTATTCCATATACTTTCCTCCTTTTAAGAAAAATTAAAAATAAAAACTATCAATACTTAATTAATGCCCTTTTTAACCCTTATATATTCAAAAAAGGATGGAACAATGAATTCTATAGTGAATTCAAAGTCCCACCCTTCAAAGATGTGATGTTATTGAATAAATAGTCTAATTGACTAAATATTACATAGTGTGGATTGGTAATCCGATTGCTTTTTCAGCAGCTTCCATAGACATTTCACCTAAAGTTGGGTGAGCATGTACAGTTAATGCGATATCTTCTGCATTCATACCAGCTTCGATAGCTAAGCCTAATTCAGAAATGATATCTGAAGCGCCATTACCAGCAATTTGTGCACCGATAACAGTTCCATCTTCTTTTAATGTGATAAGTTTAACGAAACCAGTAGTATCGTCTAATGATAATGCACGACCATTACCAGCGTAAGGGAATTTAGATGCTTTGTAATCTAAACCTTCTTCTTTAGCTTGAGCTTCAGTGTAACCAACTTGAGCTAATTCTGGTTCAGTGAAGCATACAGCTGGCATACCGATGTAGTCAACTTCTGAAGCTTGTCCTGCGATAGCTTCAGCAGCTACTTTAGCTTCATAGCTTGCTTTGTGAGCAAGTGGTAAACCAGGAACGATATCACCAATTGCATAAATGTTGTCGATAGAAGTACGGCTTTGTTTGTCTACTTCTAATAATCCACGATCTGCGAATTTAAGACCTAATTCTTCTAAGCCTAATTCGTCAGTGTTTGGACGACGACCAACTGTTACTAATACGTAATCAGCTTCGATAGTTTTTTCTTCACCTTTAGCTTCGTAAGTAACTTTAACGCCATTTTCAGTTTCTTCAGCATTTTTAGCCATTGCTTCAGTAATGATTTCAACGCCTTTTTCTTTCATGCCTTTTTTAACTGGTTGAACCATTTGTTTTTCGAATCCGCCAAGAATTTCTTTAGCGCCTTCTAAAATAGTAACGTCTGAACCAAAGTTAGCGAATGCAGTACCAAGTTCTGAACCAATGTAACCGCCACCTACAACGACTAATTTACCTGGAACTTCTTGTAAGTTTAACGCGCCAGTTGAATCGATAACACGTTTACCAAATTCGAAGTTAGGAATTTCAATTGGTCTAGAACCAGTTGCGATAATAGCGTTTTTGAAGTTATAAGTTTGAGCACTTTTTTCGTCCATAACACGTAAGCTGTTGTTATCTACGAAATAAGCTTCACCTTTAACGATTTCAACTTTATTACCTTTTAATAAGCCTTCAACACCACCAGTTAATTTACTTACAACTGATTGTTTGAATTCTTGAACTTTGTCAAATTTAAGTGATACGCTTTCAGCGATTACACCTAAGTTTTCAGAGTGTTGAGCTTCTACAAAGCGGTGTGAAGCGTGTAATAATGCTTTAGAAGGAATACAACCAACGTTTAAGCATACACCACCTAAGTTACCTTTCTCAACGATAGTAACTTTTTGTCCTAATTGTGCTGCGCGAATTGCTGCAACGTATCCACCAGGACCTGCTCCGATTACAATAGTATCTGTTTCAATTGGGAAATCTCCAACTACCATGTTTTACCCCTCCATTAATAATAATTCTGGATTATTTAATAAGCGTTTGATGTGATTCATAGCGTTTTGACCAGTAGCACCGTCAATTTGTCTGTGGTCAAAGCTTAATGATAATGCTAATACTGGAGCTGCTACAATTTCACCATCTTTAACGATAGGTTTTTGAGCAATACGGCCAATACCTAAGATAGCTACTTCTGGGTGGTTGATAACTGGAGTGAACCATTGTCCACCAGCTGAACCGATATTACTGATTGTGCATGTAGCACCTTTCATTTCTTCAGATGTTAATTTACCGTCACGAGCTTTAACAGCTAATTCGTTAATTTCGTCTGAAATTTGGAAGATAGATTTACGATCTGCATTTTTAACTACAGGTACTAATAAACCTCTTTCAGTGTCAGCTGCGATACCGATGTTCCAGTAATGTTTGTGTACGATTTCGCCAGCTTCTTCGTTGAATGAAGTGTTAAGTGCTGGGTATTTTTTAAGTGCAGAAACAAGTGCTTTAACAACGTATGGTAAGAATGTTAATTTAATACCTTGTTCAGCTGCAACTTCTTTGAATTTTTTACGGTGATCCCATAAGTCTTGAACATCAATTTCATCCATTAATGTTACGTGTGGAGCAGTGTGTTTAGAGTTAACCATTGCTTTAGCAATTGCTCTACGCATAGCTGGGATTTTTTCAGTAGTTTCAGGGAAGTCGCCTTCTGGAACTGATTGAGTTTGAGCTGCTGAAGCATCTTCAGTTGAAGTTGCTGCTGCGCTTTCGTTTGAAGCAGCTGCTTGAGCACCGCCACCATTAACGTGATTGTCAATGTCTTCTTTAGTGATTCGGCCATTTTTACCTGAACCAGCTACTGCTTTAATGTTAATGCCTTTTTCACGAGCATATTTACGAACAGATGGCATAGCTTTGATTTGTCTATTTTCATCTACTTCTTCGTCTTGTGATGCTGATGCTGCTGGAGCTTCTTCTTTAGCTTCTTCTTGAGCAGGTGCTTCTTCTTTAGATGAAGAATCGTCATCATGACCACCTTTGAATTGCATTTCTTCTGCATCAGGTGCATCAATTTTAACGATAACGTCACCTACTACTGCTACAGTACCTTCGTCAACTACAACTTCTTCTACTGTACCGCTAACAGGAGATGGAATTTCAACTACAGATTTGTCGTTTTGAACCTCTGCTAATACATCATCTTCTTCAATTGTATCTCCGGCTTTAACAAACCATTTTACAATTTCACCTTCGTGGATACCTTCACCAATGTCGGGTAATCTAAATTCAAATGCCACGTTCTTGTCCTCCTAAGATTTTCATATTCATTCATTTAAATAAATTTATAACATAGAGCAAGGACAGAATAATCAACAATGTTAAACATCATTCAATTATTATGTCCTATATCTCTAATGTACACTTAACTATTGACATACAGAGTAAAAAGTAAACATTTTACTTACTAACCTTCTATATGCTAACTACAATTTTAAAATTGAAGCTTACTGATATTATTAGAATTCTAAAGTAGCTTTAGCTTGTTCAATAATATCATTTTTGTTTGGTAACCAAACATTTTCAGCTTGAGTGAATGGGTAAACTGTGTCAGCAGCAGCTACACGTGCGATTGGAGCTTCTAATGAAAGAATTGCACGTTCAGCTAATTCAGCAGCTACAGTAGCACCAACACCAGCTTGACGTTGAGCTTCTTGAACTACTACAGCGCGACCAGTTTTTTCAACTGAAGCAACTAAAGTATCGATATCGATAGGTTGTACAGTACGTAAGTCAATTACTTCTACTGAGTAACCTTCTTTTTCTAATTCTTCAGCAGCTTTTTCAGATTCTTGAACCATTGCACCGTAAGCGATTAATGTGATGTCGTTACCTTCTTTTTTCACATTAGCTTTACCTAAGTCAATTGTATATTCTTCTTCTGGAACTTCTTCACGGAATGAACGGTATAATTTCATATGTTCTAAATATACAACTGGGTCGTTTGAGCGAATAGCTGAAAGTAATAAACCTTTAGCATCATATGGGCCAGAAGGAATTACTACTTTGATACCAGGTGATTGAGCTAAGATACCTTCTAAATTATCTGCGTGTAATTCAGGAGTGTGTACCCCACCACCGAATGGTGCACGGATTGTTACAGGTGCTACTTTAGAACCACCTGAACGGAAACGTGTACGAGCGATTTGACCAGCAACTGAGTCAAATACTTCAAATACGAAACCAAGGAATTGGATTTCCATTACTGGACGGAAACCTTCAACTGTTAAACCAAGAGCTAAACCACCGATACCTGATTCAGCTAATGGAGTATCGAATACGCGGTCTTCACCGAATTCTTTTTGTAAACCTTCAGTAACACGGAATACACCGCCGTTAACACCAACGTCTTCACCGAAAACTAAAACATTTTCGTCATTTTGCAATTCAGTTTTAAGCGCATTATTAATCGCTTGAACCATTGTCATTTGTGCCATGGCTTATTTCGACTCCTTCTCTTTGTAGATTTCATATTGTTCTGCTAAGTTTTGAGGCATATCTTCATACATGATATCCATTAAGTTAGTAACTGTTTGTTTTGGAGTATTGTCAGCCTCTTTGATAGCTTTCTTGATGTCGTCTTTAGCACGTTCGATAACTTCGTTTTCTTTGTCTTCGTTCCATAAACCTTTGTTTTCAAGGAATTTTCTGAAACGAACTAATGGGTCTTTTTTCTCCCAATCAGCGTCTTCATCTGAAGTTCTGTAACGAGTTGGATCGTCCCCAGCCATTGTATGTGGACCATAACGATAAGTCATAGTTTCGATTAATGTAGGACCTTCACCGTTAATTGCACGATCACGTGCTTCTTTAGTAGCTTGATATACAGCTAATGCATCCATACCGTCAACTTGGATACCAGGGATACCTACTGCAATAGCTTTTTGAGCTAATGAAGTAGCAGCTGTTTGTTTGCTACGTGGAGTTGAAATAGCATAGTTGTTATTTTGAATAACAAAGATTGCTGGTGCTTTATAAGCTGATGCGAAGTTGATACCTTCATAGAAGTCACCTTGTGAAGAACCACCGTCACCAGTGTAAGTGATAGCTACAGCTTTTTTACCACGTTTTTTAATACCAAATGCTACACCAGCAGTTTGAACGTACTGTGCACCGATAATGATTTGTGGACTGAATGCATTAACGCCTTCAGGGAATTGGTTACCTTTGAAGTGTCCTCTTGAGAATAAGAACGCTTCAGTTAATGGTAAACCATGCCAGATAATTTGAGGCACGTCACGGTAACCAGGTAAGATGAAGTCTTCTTTTTCTAAAGCATATTGAGAAGCTAATTGTGAAGCTTCTTGTCCTGCTGTTGGAGCGTAGAAACCTAGACGACCTTGTCTGTTTAATGAAATAGAACGTTGGTCAAGGATACGAGTCCATACCATTCTTTCCATTAATTCTACTAGTTGTTCATCTGTTAAATCAGGTACTAAGTCTTCATTTACGACATTACCATTTTCGTCCAAAATTTGAACCATTTCAAATTTCGACTGAGTATCATTTAATACTTTTACTGCATCGAATTGGGCTTGTAACTTAGGAGCCATTCAATTCACCATACCTTTCCCATATAATAGAAATTCATTTTATCCTCTCATAGTGTACCACAATTTTTTTGTACTGTTAAACATTTTAACAAATTTCTGTATTACTAAAAAAGATACAGAATTTCAAACTGTATTAGTGGCAATTACACAACTGTATTAATCTACATATTATGTGAGTTTATCGACGTCTTGTTTTTCTTTATTCACTATATTCATCGCTTTAGAATAATTTTTGAATTTCTTTTTGAAATTATCTTGTGCTTTATTTAATGCATCATTTTTTTCATCCACTTGAGATTGAGTGATGCCATCTTGTTTTATTAATTTAAATAAATCTTTTTCTTTATTTAATACGTTTTTATATGCTTTAGCATAATCATCATGCGCTTTATATTTATCTTTAACCGCATCATCTAACTGCTTAACTTCTTTTTGTTTATCATCACTTTTTATTTCTTTAATATGAGATTCACCTTTTTTAAATTGTTTCTCAGAATCATCAATTGCAGAAATTTCATCGTCAAATGTGTTCTCTCGTTGCTTGATATTATCGAGAATGTCATCAGCTGCTTTTTTACGTGTGTCATCATTATTGCTGTTTGCTTTTTTATATAAGTCTTGTTTTTTCACTTCAAGATCATTTAGCTTTTTGCTTGTGCTTGTGATTCCTTGCTCTTTTTCAAAAGCTTTTTGAATATTGTCATCATAAGCGCGTACTTCTTTTTTATCAGTAGTACAACCAGCTAATAAAATGCTTGAAGCGACTGCTACAGCAAGTGTTTTACGTAATTTCATTAATTGTTATCCTCCTCGTAGTGATTCGAATGTAATATTATAGAAAGATAAAGTATAAATCAAATGAAAGCAGATAATGTACTAATCAACCCCTAATCTGTTATATTTTAATATAAGGAAGGTGTATGACATGTTAACTATGAAAGATATAATTAGAGATGGCCATCCTACATTGCGCAAAAAAGCTGAAGATGTAACATTACCACTCTCTGATGAAGATAAAACTACTTTACGTGCTATGCGTGAATTCTTAATTAATAGTCAAGATGATACAATCGCTAAAAAATACGGATTACGTTCTGGTGTGGGTATAGCTGCGCCTCAAATCAATGTTTCTAAACGTATGCTTGCGGTTTATTTACCAGATGATGGCGAAGGTAAATCTTATGATTATATGCTAGTCAACCCTAAAGTGGTTAGTCACAGCGTTCAACACGCTTATTTACCAACTGGGGAAGGTTGTTTAAGTGTTGACGAAAATATTCCTGGGCTGGTTCACCGTCACTATAGAGCTACTATTAAAGCTTATGATATCGACGGTAATGAAGTTAAATTAAGACTAAAAGGCTACCCAGCTATTGTATTCCAACATGAAATCGATCATTTAAACGGTATTATGTTCTATGATTACATCGATAAAGATCACCCATTAACACCGTTACCAGATTCAGTTGAAGTATAAGTGATACATTTATATGCTTAATATATTTTTAAAGACGCTTCTTTCTTTGAAAATATATTAGGCATTTTTTTATGCAAGCTTATTGTAAAATATGTAGCTATTTATAATGTGAACCTAAATATAAACTGCTTTATTTATTTAGATACATAATGTAAAATGAGTATTAACTGACAAGATAGTTTAATACTATTTTTCAAATAATGAACGAAATTAATCACAACTCTGTGAACAATATTAGTGACAAAGTTAAATGGTCATTAATTACTTAAACTTATCGAATTTATATTTATTAAAAATTACATTTTTACTTACTCAGCTTTCAATATATGCATTAAATTGAAATGAAAATAATCGATATACTTTGCTATACTAAATTGTTTAACTAGAGTCGCATATTAATATATTTTAGGAGGAATTATCCATAATGGCAGTATTTAAAGTATTTTTTCAACATAACAAAGACGAAGTAATCGTTCGTGAAAATACAAACACAATTTACGTTGAAGGTGAAACTGAAGAACAAGTTAGACGTTATTTAAAAGACCGCAATTATAACATCGAGTTTATTACTAAATTAGAGGGCGCACATTTAGAATATGAAAAAGAACACTCTGATCACTTTAATGTGGAGAGCGCTCAATAATGAAACAACTACATTCTAATGAAGTAGGTGTATATGCTCTAGGTGGTTTAGGCGAAGTTGGTAAAAATACTTATGCCGTAGAGTATAAAAATGAAATCGTAATTATCGATGCTGGTATTAAATTCCCAGATGATAACTTATTAGGTATCGACTATGTGATTCCAGATTACACTTACCTTGAACAGAACCAAGATAAAATTGTCGGTCTGTTTATCACTCATGGACACGAAGACCATATAGGTGGTGTGCCCTACCTATTAAAGCAAATTAATGTACCTATTTATGGTGGTCCATTAGCTTTAGGTTTAATTCGTAATAAATTAGAAGAACATAATTTATTACGTAATGCTACACTACATGAAATCAATGAAGATAGCGTTATTAAATCTAAACACTTTGAAATTTCATTCTATTTAACTACGCATAGTATTCCTGAAGCATATGGTGTCATTGTAGATACGCCAGAAGGTAAAATCGTTCACACTGGTGACTTTAAATTTGACTTCACTCCTGTCGGTGAACCAGCTAATATCGCTAAAATGGCCGAATTAGGTAAAGAAGGCGTATTATGTTTACTTTCTGACTCAACAAATGCATTAGTACCTGATTTTACTTTAAGTGAAAGAGAAGTTGGTCAAAACGTTGATAAAATTTTCCGCAATTGTAAAGGCCGTATTATTTTCGCTACATTTGCATCTAATATTTACCGCGTGCAACAAGCAGTAGAAGCGGCTATTAAGTACAATCGTAAAATTGTAACTTTCGGTCGTTCAATGGAAAATAATATCAAAATCGGTATGGAATTAGGCTATATTAAAGCACCACCAGAAACATTTGTAGAACTGAATAAAATTAATAATATTCCTAAACATGAATTATTAATCTTATGTACTGGTTCTCAAGGTGAACCAATGGCTGCGTTATCACGTATTGCTAATGGTACACACAAACAAATTAAAATCATCCCTGATGATACAGTAGTATTTAGTTCATCACCTATTCCAGGTAATACTAAAAGTATCAATCGTACAATCAATGCTTTATATAAAGCAGGCGCTGATGTTATTCATAGTAAGATTTCTAACATTCATACATCTGGCCACGGATCTCAAGGCGATCAACAATTGATGTTACGATTAATTCAACCTAAATACTTCTTACCAATTCATGGTGAATATCGTATGCTAAAAGCTCATGGTCAAACTGGTGTTGATTGTGGCGTTAAAGAAGAAAACGTCTTTATCTTTGATATCGGAGATGTTTTAGCACTTACGCATGACTCAGCACGTAAAGCTGGCCGTATCCCTTCAGGTAATGTACTTGTAGATGGAAGCGGCATTGGAGATATTGGTAATGTTGTTATTCGTGACCGTAAATTACTTTCTGAAGAAGGGTTAGTAATAGTTGTAGTAAGTATCGACTTCAAGACTAATAAATTACTTTCTGGTCCTGATATTATTTCACGTGGTTTCGTTTATATGCGTGAATCAGGTCAACTCATTTACGATGCGCAACGTAAGATTAAAACAGATGTCATTTCTAAGTTGAATTCAAATAAAGATATTCAATGGCATCAAATTAAATCTTCAATTATTGAAACATTACAACCATATCTTTATGAGAAAACAGCTCGTCGCCCAATGATTTTACCAGTTATTATGAAAGTTAATGAAGATTAATCATTATAGATAAACTAAAAGCACGATATAGACATGTTATTTACACATGAACTATACCGTGCTTTTTCACGTTATTAATGATTTTTTGTCCACTACGTTAACGTACAATTTTCTTTTCAAAGCGATTTAAATCGTTATCATGACCTATCATAATGAGTATATCTCCAAATTCAATATTCATACTAGGATCAGGTGATACGATAATGTTCTTGCCTCGTTTAATCGCGATAATATTAATACCAAACTGACGACGAATATCTAAATCGATAATAGATTGACCCGTCATCTTCTCGCTCGCTTTCAATTCAACTAATGAATGCTCATCCGCTAATTCAAGATAATCTAACACGCTTGCACTCGCCACATTATGCGCAATACGTCGTCCCATATCTCTTTCTGGATGCACTACTGTATCTGCCCCGATTTTATTTAATATTTTAGCATGATAATCATTTTGAGCTTTAGCCGTCACTTTTTTAACCCCTAGCTCTTTTAAAATTAAGGTCGTCAACGTACTCGATTGAATATTTTCCCCTATCGCTACAATTACGTGATCAAAGTTACGTATACCTAAACTTTTCATCACCGCTTCATCAGTAGTATCAGCCACTACTGCATGTGTAGCGATATCACTGTACTCATTTACTCTTGCTTCATCTCTATCAATTGCCATAACATCCATATCAAGCGCATTAAGTTCTCTTACGATACTACCACCGAAACGCCCTAGACCTATAACAACATATTCCTTCTCCATACCGTAGATACCCCTATCTTCTATAAAAAATAGGAGCTGAGTAAGCTTGCTTCATGTCTTGAAAAATAAATTCGCTCACTTCAAAACATAAATTAAACTTATCTCAGCCCCTTCAGTATTGTAATTATTTCTTGCCTTCGACGTATGATTTATCGAATACAAATAATCTCAATAATAATATTAACGATGGAACTAATAAAAGTAAACCTAAAATAAATACGATTACAAGCGCTAAGCCCATTGATGAATTAACACCTGAATCTGTAATTTTAATATATGGATATAAAATATATGGTAACTTACTCATACCGTAGCCATAAAAGGCAAAAGCCATTTGTAAAATAACCATAATAAACGCTAAACCATGATGTTTTTTCATTAGATTTAATACGCCAGCGATTAAGAAGAAGATAAAGCTAATCGCAAACATCCACCAATAATTCGTCACTGCGTTATAAAAATGATTTGAGTTTTGAATTCTTAATGATAGGAACACAAATAATGAAATAATAATCATTGGTGGTCCCCAAAACATAAACCATTGACGCATAAATGAGTATGCTACTTCATCTTTAGCTTTAGCTGCATAATACGTTAAGAAGCCAGATGAAATATATAACACACTAATAATTGCTAAAAATACTACTGACCATGCGAATGGACTTAATAATAATTGCACCCAGTCTAAATCAAGATGTGATCCTCTTTGATTAATATAACCGCCTTCAGATATAGTTAAAACAGTTGCCAATGAGGCTGGAATTAATAGTCCAGTAAGTCCATATAAAAAGATCCATGGTAATTTTGTATCTTGACCATAATGTTCAAAAGCATAAAAACTACTTCTAATTGAAATAAGTATTAACGCAATTGAACCAGGTATTAATAATACTGTACCTAAATATAACGCAGAATCTGGAAAGAACCCTACAAACCCTACGAAGAAGAAGACAAAGAATACATTTGTAACTTCCCACACTGGATTAAGATAACGTTCAACAAGATGGTTAATCTTTTTTTCTTCTCCAGTTAATTTCGTATGCAATGTGAAAAAGCCTGCACCAAAGTCAATTGAAGCTACAATAATATAGAAGAATAAGAATATCCATAATACAACAATACCAATACTAGTATAATCCATTATGCTTGACCTCCTTTTTCAATCACTTTGTCTACATCATCTTGGGCTGGTTTATTTTTAAACATACGCAATAATACATAAGCTGAAGTAACTAACAGAACTAAATATAATAAACCAAACATAATGGTAACTAATGTAATTCCACCAGCTTGAGTAGCTGCTTGGCTTACGCGCATATAGCCTCGAACAATCCATGGTTGTCTACCCATTTCAGTTAAGAACCAACCAAATTCAATGGCTAATAACGAAGCAGGCCCTGTCAGTAATACTGCATATAATAAACCTTTGTTCAATGTAAATTTGCGTAATTTTTTAAAGATTAATGTAAGTATAAATAATCCTGAAACGATGAAGCAGAATATACCCATTGAAACCATTAAATCAAAGAAGTAATGCACAATTAATGGAGGTAAATCATTTTTAGGGAAATCATTTAACCCTTTCACTTTAGTATTAACATTGTTGTCAGCTAAGAAGCTTAACATGCCAGGAATTTTAATCGCACCATGAACTTCTTGCGTTTTATCATTTAATACACCGAAAAATACTAAATCAGCTTTAGATTGTGTGTCAAAATGCCATTCATAAGCTGCTAATTTCTCAGGTTGTACTTTATGAAGAAATTTCGCCGACATATCTCCCGCAAGCATTGCAAGTAAAGTATTTATAAAACCAACGATCATCGTCATTTTTAATGCTTTTTTATGATATTCTGCATCTTTACTAAATTTGTTTTTCAATAATTTGAACGCTGCAATAGCGGCTAAAAGAAATGCCATTGTCATTCCAGCTGTAGCTACTACGTGAAATGCTCTAACTAAAAATGAAGCGTTAAACATTGCTTCAAATGGTTGCACATTAACCATCTTGCCATGTTTCATTTCGAAACCAGCTGGTGTATTCATAAATGAGTTGACTGACGTGATGAAGAAAGCTGAGAATGAGCCCCCTACTATAACTGGAATACTTATAAGGAAATGTATCCATTGATTTTTGAAACGATTCCATGTTTATAGATAAATACTTAAGAAAATTGCTTCAAAGAAGAATGCAAATGTTTCCATGAAAAGCGGTAAAGCTATAACATGTCCGCCCATTTTCATGAAGGTTGGCCAAATCAATGAAAGTTGTAACCCGATCATTGTACCAGTAACAACCCCTACTGCTACCGTAATCGTATAACCTTTCGACCAACGTTGTGCTAATGCTATATATTTAGGATCTTTATTTTTGATCCCTAAAAATTCTGCGATGGCAAACATTAACGGCATACCTACACCAATGGTAGCAAAAATGATATGTACCGCTAATGTCATTCCGGTTAGAAATCGACTAATTTCTACAGAATCCATATATTAATCACCTTTTCTTTATATTTAAGATTTATATTTTTAGAAACAATTGATATAAATTATATTACTTTCATTTTTCTAGCTAAATTGTTTTGCTTAATCTTCATAAATTTTTAACAATGTGTTTCACAAAATTTTCACAGTTTGCATTTCTAAGATATATTTTATATAGTAATTTCAGTTAAAATAATTGACAAAAAGGAGTGTTTATAAATGTCTTCAATTACAATTTATACACAAAACGATTGTCCGCCTTGTACATTTGTTAAAAATTATTTAAGCGAACATAACGTAAATTATGAAGAAAAAAATATTGCTAAAGATGAATATCGACAAGAAATGATGAATTACGATGCCTTTGCGACACCATTTATACTTTTAAATGATGAACCTATGTACAATGTTGATATGGAAAAGATTAACAAAGCCTTTAATATTGAGAATTAATCGCTATAATAAATAAATTCTTTCAAAATTAAATATTTCCATCAAAAAAACGTCTTACATCTAGTTTATAAAGTTGAATCTTGATGTACGATGTTTATAAAAAGAAAAGCATCTTTGTCTAATGTCAAATTAAACAAAGATGCTTTTTATAATTATTTAGAAATATTATTTACTAACTCTTTAACTTCATCTTGAGTAGCACAATTAATTGCACGATGTGCTAATTCTGCCATTTCGTTTTTACTTAAACCATTAATTTGTCTTCTAGCTTTTAAGATAGATGTTGCACTCATAGAGAATTCATCTAATCCTAAACCTAATAATAATGGGATAGCTGTTTCGTCTCCAGCCATTTCACCACACATACCAGTCCATTTACCTTCTTTATGAGAAGCTTCAATAACTTGTTTAACCAAGCGTAAAATCGCTGGATTATATGGTTGGTATAAGTAAGAGACACGTTCTGACATACGGTCAGCTGCCATTGTATATTGAATTAAATCATTCGTACCAATACTGAAGAAATCAACTTCTTTAGCGAATACATCTGCTAAAGCAGCAGTTGATGGAATTTCAACCATGATACCTAATTCAATTTCATCTGACACTTCGTGACCTTCGTTTTTAAGTTTATCTTTTTCTTCTAA
Source organism: Staphylococcus petrasii (assembly GCF_002902565.1). GTDB lineage: Bacteria > Bacillota > Bacilli > Staphylococcales > Staphylococcaceae > Staphylococcus > Staphylococcus petrasii. Next base: position 55,534 of record NZ_PPRC01000008.1, read on the forward strand.
AAGAATCGCTTTTGCATCACGGAATTCATTAATAGTTGCTACCATTGGGAACATAATATTTAATTTACCGTATGCAGACGCACGTAATAATGCACGTAATTGTGTTCTGAAAATATCTTGTTGATCTAAGCATAAACGAATTGCACGATATCCTAAGAATGGATTCATTTCTTTAGGTAAATTTAAGTAAGGTAATTCTTTGTCCCCACCGATATCTAAAGTACGTACAACTACGCGTTTATCTTTCATTGTTTCAAGCACTTTTTTATAGGCTTCAAATTGCTCATCTTCAGTTGGCATTTGATCTCTACCCATATAAAGGAATTCAGTTCTATATAAACCAATACCTTCAGCGCCATTTTCCATTACACCATATAAATCGTCAGGCGTACCGATATTTGCAGCTAATTCAGCATGTTCACCGTCAATAGTGACAGTTTCTGCGTCACGTAATTTTTGTAATTCTTTCTTATCTTCAAAGAAACGTTCACGTTTATTTTGATAAGCGATTAATTCATCTTCAGTAGGATCAATGATTACGTCACCAGTTGTACCGTCAACGATAATCATGTCGCCTTGTTTAACTTCTTTCGTAATTGTTTTAGTACCAACGACAGCAGCAATTTCTAATGAACGACTCATAATTGCTGAGTGACTAGTACGTCCACCAATATTAGTAACGAAGCCTTGAACAAATTCTTTATTTAATTGTGCAGTGTCAGAAGGTGTTAAATCATTTCCGACGATAACTACACTTTCATCAATCATACTTGGGTTAGGTAAATCAACACCTAAAAGATGTGCTAACACACGTTTAGAAACGTCTCTAATATCTGCAGCACGCTCTCTCATGTATTCATTATCCATTGATTCAAAGATTGTAATAAATTGCGTAGTGACTTCATGTAATGCTTCAGGAGCACTTGCTTTTTCATTCGCAATTTTATCTTCGATTGGTTGAATTAACTCAGGATCATCAAGTACTAATAAATGTGCATCAAAGATAGCAGCTTTATCAGGACCTAATTGTTTCTCAGCGTTATTTCTGATTTTAGTTAACTCGATTTTAGAAGCTTCTAACGCATTTCTAAACTTTTTAATTTCAGCATCAGTATCAGTGACTTTTTCATTAGTAAATGATAAATCTGGTTCTACTAATAAATATGCTTTAGCAATTGCTACGCCATCAGACGCAGCAATACCTTTAATTAAGTTAGACATAATTACTCAGTTAAACCTTCTTTAGATAAGACATCACTGATAGCTTGAATTGCGTCTTGTTCATCGCTTCCGTCAGCATAGATAGTGATTTCAGCATCTTTACCTACACCTAAACTCATAACACCCATGATAGATTTTAAGTTAACTTTTTTACCGTTGTATTCTAATTGAATATCTGAATCAAATTTTGATGCAGTTTGAACTAACATAGTTGCAGGACGTGCATGAATACCAGTTTCATCAATAATTACATAAGATTTTTGTTCCATAATCTATTTCTCCTTCGCAAAGTTAGAATATTCAAATTTATCATAATCTAACATAATTTTATAAGATAACACTACCAAAATATAATAGCAAATTCAATTCTTATACGATTGAAACACTATTATACTGGCAAATGATATGACTAGACAAGCAATTCAGATTGACAATAAACACTTCTCTATCAATATTTATACTTTCCTTATTTAAAATTGATGTTTCTGCTTAAGTATCAACAATCTGTTGCTCGCTATCATTTAGTTAATAAATTTAATCAATATTGTAATTGTTATCTTATTAACACTTTATATTAATTATACTACAACATTTCCATTTTAAATAATATCATATAGAACTTTTTCACATTTTTCTATGTGTTCGCGTCCTAATTTGTTCATAAAGTAGTAGCTAATAGACGCTGATACTGCTTGTCCAACCACTGGGAACCATTTTGTTTGTTTAGCAGCAGTACGTTTCGCCATATCTCTGATTACTACTTTTAATACAGCACTTGATACTTTTTTACCTACAAATGAACTACCTTGAATAGCCGCTGCTGCTAGCACACGTTCTCTAACATCATCGCCTAAAGTATTCACTTGTTTATGATCAAGACCGTAAATTTTATTAACATCTTCAATGATGTCTCTCATTAATTTAATGTCTACACCAAAGTCTAATCCTGGAATAGGTACAACGCTCATTCCAGAAGATAAAAGAGATTTCTTTTTGACAAGCGCTTCAGCTCTTACTCTACGCTCTTCAATTTCTTCTTTTGTAGTAGGTAAAGCACTTTTTTCTTTAATTTCTTCCATATTTAATACTTTGTTACCTACTTTATTTGTCATATTATTTGTAAATCTATCCATAATACCCATATTTCGACACCCTTTCGTATTAATTCTTTTTCATTCATTAAACCATTATACCCACTTTTATTTATGTTAATGCTTAATATTTAAGAATACTGCTTTCAAGTATTTAGATGGTTTATAATGTGGATGTGTTTTGAAATCTTTTGGTAAGCCCATAACTTCTTCTATTTCATAGTCTACGCCAGCTGATTCTAATGTTTTTTTAATCACGTTTTTAAATGACTTCAATGGAAAGACGCTTGAATTTGTACATAATAACATTGAGCCGTTTGGCGCTAAAATATTTAATGCTCCATTAATCAAGTCATCGTAATTTTTTTGAACTGAAAAAGTTTTCTTCTTATTACGTGCAAAACTTGGTGGATCAATTACAATTGTGTCGTATTGTTTGCCGTGGCGAGCAGCATAATTATAAAAATCGAATGTATCCATTACATAGATATACTGACTTTTAGGGTCAATACCGTTAAGTCCGAAGTTCTCTTCAGTTAGAGCACGCGAACGATTTGCTAAATCGACACTTGTCGTCATTTCCGCATTTTGAGCCGCTATGACTGAGAAAGCCCCTGTATAACTAAATAAGTTAAGTATTGATCTTCCTTCTGAAAAATGATCACGTAATTTTTTACGAACTTCTTTTTGGTCTAAGAAAATACCTGTCATTAAGCCATCATCTAAATCTACATTATAAAAAGTAAAGTTCTCTTCTATTACAATTGGAAATTCTGGCGTTTCACCTAACACATGTCCACCAGTATATTCTGTATCTTTAAAACGCATTTTTTCATAAATTGACTTAAACTCAAATACGTTTTGAATGGCTTCTACTACGTTATAGCGGAACTTATAAATTCCTCTTGAATACCATTGAATAAGTAAATGACCGTTATAGTTATCAATCGTAAGGCCACCTACACCATCACCTTCAGCATTAAATAATCTGAAAGCATTTGTTCCTTCTATATGATAGTAATAATCTCTTTCTTCTAACGCTTGTTTAAACAAACTTTCGAAAAACTGTGTATTAATGACTTCATTTTGATCGTAACTCAATACCCATCCTAAACCTTTATGTTGACGTCCAACATATGCAGTTGCAATGTATTGATTATTTTCTGTCATTAAATAAAATAAGTCGCCTTCCTTTAAATGGTCGTGTTGATAGATATCTTCTTCATCGACTAACGGATATTGATTTAAATATTTTGGTTCTTTTCCTTTATTTAAAGTTGCTATCTTCATTTTTAACGCTCCTATTTAAATCATATTTTTTATATTAGAAAATGTTTCCATTATACGTTCTTGTTTATTTTAACAAAATTAATTTTCACTTTATACTAAACGAAATAAAATAACTCCCCTCAAAGTTCTTCATTGTTAAACTTTGAAGGGAGTTAATCATGTTCATAATATTAAGGACGATCTCTTAACTGTAGCGTGAATGCGACAATTACTGCGATTAACATAATGATTAAGGTTGGCGTAATAAAGATTGATAAAAGCAAACCATGAATCATAATATTAATAAATTCTGTCAATAATTTGAAGAATAGAATACTTATCATGAAGAGTTGTAAATAATAGAATTTACCTCTTAAGAAATGCGTGAATGTAGTAGCAATATAAATGATGATGATAAACATTAATAATAACAATGTTACCCATTCAACCACATATTGCGTTTGTGATAATTGCCATTCACCAGATACAAATAATGAATTTCGGTTGTTAAACTCTATAAATGTAAATAAGAATAAAACAAAACCACAGAAGATTTCTACATACTCAGGTTTGATCCATTTAGGTCGACGCATCCAGTTAGGGATATCGTCTTCTTGAATATCAAAAACATTTTTAAATTTACTTTTAAATTTATCGCGTTTAGCTCTAATTTTTTCTAAGTCTACACTTCTTCTCGTCTTACGTGCATATTCTGATGTTTTATCTTGAAGTTGTTTAAAATGAACTTTAGATTGAGTCGATACATTTCCTTTAGTAGTTCTAGATAATTCTGGTTCTTCTTCCCCAAGTTCTTCTTTAGTTAACGGAAGTGATCTTCTTAAGAATAAGAAGTTCCAAATAGATGCTTGAGCTAATAGCCACATCACTAAGAAGAAAGTATCTACACTTAAAATATCAATTGGTGCAATTTCATTTGCATCAATTTTGCCGTATAAAGAAATTTGAGTAATTAAATAAGCAATTCCATAGGAAACAATAATCCATAGATAATGGCTTTTTCTGTTCTCGCTATAAAGTTCATCTTTATAGACGATATAACCTGTATGAATAATAAATGGAATAACGAAAATTACTGCCCAAATACCATATACTTGTGTCATAAGTGTAATTGTAATAAGGAAATATAGAATTCCAATAACTAAAAAGAAAATTGAGATGTCGTAATCATATTTCGTAGTTCTATATAATGTGTAACCGATTAACATTAAAAGAATACCAAATAAAATAATGATGACTGCACTAATAATAGGAAAGTTGCCTATGAATCTACTCATCACTCTAATTATTTCACTAAAGAATGCATTAAGAAAATCCCATAAATTATGTATCCTTAATTCAGCTTTATTCTTATCTTTGAGTTGTTTAATTAAAGGTAAATTGATTAGGATAATGAGACCCGTGAAGAGTGAAACGATACCGATTAAATAACTGTAAATAATCTCGGTGTGTTTCTTAAGAAAAGACATACTGTTCACCTCAAAATTTATTATATATGAAGATTTTCATCTTGTCTTTAATAAAAAAATAAAATACTTCTCTGGACCTATATAAGTTTATCCTACTCTTTTATGGGTAAACTATAGATGTAACAATTATTCAACAAGGAGTGTTGTATGA
>NZ_PPRC01000089.1 GCF_002902565.1 Staphylococcus petrasii
CTCAAAGCCAACAAACTACACAAGGTGAACGTCCTTATGGCGGTATTCCACCTCAAGGCATGACAAATGAACAATATGCTGAACTTGAACAAAACGTTCCTAATCCAAACAGTGTATCTCAACAACAATATCAATTGGCTTTAAACGATGCTACTCAAGATATCGCTGACAAATATAACACTACAATTACTGTCCCAGAAGGCTCTTTCAAACCAAACGCTGTTAGAGATGATAACGGACATGCTTTACCTTTAACTAAAGATGGTAATTTCTATCAAACAAATGTGGATGAGAACGGCGTTAACCACCCCGGTAGTAAAATGTTAAATGATCAAACTGACAAAGCTAAATCTGACCAAAGTCAACAAACTACACAAGGTGAACGTCCTTATGGCGGTATTCCACCTCAAGGCATGACAAATGAACAATATGCTGAACTTGAACAAAATGTTCCTAATCCAAACAGTGTATCTCAACAACAATATCAATTGGCTTTAAACGATGCTACTCAAGATATTGCTGATAAATATAACACTACAATTACCGTGGCAGAAGGCGTATTCAAACCAAATGCTGTTAGAGATAATAATGGGCATGCTTTACCTTTGACTAAAGATGGTAATTTCTACCAAACAAATGTCGATGAGAACGGCGTTAATCACGGCGGTAGCGAAATGTTAAATGATCAAACTGAAAAAGCTACATCTAATCAAACTCAACAAACTAACCACGCTCAACAACAAATAACTAAAGAACACAAACAAGCTCTTCCTAATACAGGGGCTAAAGAAACTCCTATTTTAGCTACTACAGCCATTGGCGCCCTTATCCTAGCAATTGGCGTATTCTTCACATTCAAACGCAAAAATTCATCTCATTAATAACAGAATAAAGAAGTAAATTAATATTATTTAAAAAGCATCCAACACTTTTTAATTTGTGTTGGATGCCTTTTGTCTTAATGCAATATTTTCAAATCCCTAATACAACAACTAATTATATTTTCTTTTTCATATAAGTACTAAAGTATATAAATACGAATAATATCAATATAGAAACGATTAAGTAGATAAACTTTTGAGAATAATTAAGTAAAATACCAAAAACTAAAAATGATACTGGAGTTAAAGATTGTACTATTGATTGATTTAATGAAAAAACTCGCCCTTTGTATTGTTCATCAATATAGTTTTGTAAATAAATTGAATAAGGTATATTGCTTAAAGGTAATGCTGAACCAATTATAAAATATACAACACCTATTAGCACAAAAGCTAAGTAATTTTGTATATTTAAAAATAAAGTCATACTGAGTATTAATACTGCAAGAAATTGTAAAATAATCGAAATTTGGAATGGTAATGTAAGTTTATTTTTAATTGGATATATTGAAAATACTAAAGATATGATAAACATGCCGATTGTTAGTGAAGATTCAATCACACCAAACTGTTGCGAACTTAATTTCATGACTTGAATTGAAGTAATTGGAACACCAACTACTACCGAATTAATTAAAAAATTTAGTATTATAGCTACTAACATAAAGTTTAGTAATGTTTTATTTTTTAATAAATATGAGAAACCAATTTTAAAATCTTGCTTTAAACTATTTTTAGTTACTTCCATTACTCTATCTATTTTTATAGCCATAATAAATACCATTGCCAATAATTCTGTAATCACATTAATCAATGCTAAATATTCTATTTTTAAAGCTGCAATCAATATTCCCCCTAAAATTGGAGCTAAAAATCCAATCCCTACAGTATACATTTGTCTTAAAGAAATAAAACGTTCGATATCTTTTTCCGAGATATTTTTGATATTAGCATTTACAATGATACTTATTGCACCATCCGTTAAATTTAAAATAACGCCTAGTAGAATGATGTAATAAAAGTAATGATTAAAAATACATATAAATACACTCAAAGCAATTACATTTATAATTTGTGAGATAATAACTATTTTTTTATTGTTATATTTATCAGCATATACTCCAAATAATGGTTGACTTAAAATTGTAGACAGTACAATTATTGTTAAATACAATGTGTATACTGTCGGAGAGTGAGTATTTTTTAAAATATAAAATGCACAAGCGAAAGTAAAAATTTTAGATCCAATAGACGAAATCACATCAAATAATAATAAATTGATAGTTTGAATATTCATAGATGCACCCTTTTCTAGTTAGCAGAAATATATATAAATATTACTATTTTACTGAAAATTGTCAATTTTCTGTTTATTTTAGGTGATTTACTCTCTTTAAATTTGAAAAACTATTTCAAAAATATAAACTCTTATGCACATATTTTAGACTACGCGTAGACATCCCTCTTCAACCTTATATCTAATAAAATTCCTTTTGTATAAGTTCACCATTTGTGGTAATATCATCATGCATAAAAATTAGAGATATTAATAAAGAAGAAGGTTTAAATATATTATGAAAGAAAATTTTTGGAGTGAGTTGCCACGTCCATTTTTTATTTTGGCACCTATGGAAGACGTGACAGATATCGTCTTTCGTCACGTGGTTAGTGAAGCAGCTAGACCAGACGTCTTCTTCACTGAGTTTACAAATACAGAAAGCTTTTGCCATCCTGAGGGCATCCACAGCGTTCGTGGACGCTTAACATTCAGTGAAGATGAACAGCCTATGGTCGCTCATATTTGGGGCGACAAGCCAGAGCAATTCCGAGAAATGAGTATCGGTTTAGCAGAGATGGGCTTTAAAGGTATTGATTTAAACATGGGATGTCCCGTAGCCAATGTTGCAAAAAAAGGTAAAGGTTCAGGATTAATTCTACGCCCTGAAGTTGCAGCTGAAATCATTCAAGCCACTAAAGCAGGTGGCTTACCAGTAAGCGTTAAAACACGTCTAGGTTATTATGAAATAGATGAGTGGAAAGAATGGTTAAAACACGTCTTTAAACAAGATATCGCAAACCTATCTATCCACCTTCGTACTCGTAAAGAAATGAGTAAAGTAGATGCACACTGGGAATTAATCTCAGCTATTAAAGAAATGCGCGACGAAATCGCACCTAATACATTACTAACGATTAACGGCGATATCCCAGACAGACAGAAAGGTCTAGAACTTGCTAATAAATATGGCATTGACGGTGTTATGATCGGTAGAGGCATTTTCCACAATCCTTTTGCCTTTGAAAAAGAGCCCCGCGAACATACAAGCAAAGAACTACTAGACTTATTCAGATTGCATTTAACATTATTTGAAAAGCATTCCACTGAAGAAACACAACAATTCAAAGCTCTACGCAGATTCTTCAAAATCTACGTACGTGGCATCAAAGGCGCAAGCCAATTACGTCATCAATTGATGAGCACTGAAACAGTAGACGAAGCTCGCGCATTATTAGACGAATTCGAAGCTCAAATGGATGAAGCTTAAAAATATGACAAAAACACCTTATTAAGTTAGATTAAATTCAACTTAATAAGGTGTTTTTATTTACTAACATTGTTTCAAAAAATGCCCTTTATATACATAGGATATTTAAAACTAATGTATCTATTCTTCTCTCTCAGTTCTAGTCCACTAAATTTTGTTTATAACTTTGATAAAATTTTTCATACTTCATTTTCCCAATACCGCCAACGATATACTTGCCGTATTTACTTAAATTCATAACATAAGCTATACATACAGAGAAAGTTACAGTTAATGTAAATGTAAAAATAATATTAAAAAATGGATGCTCATGTAACGATCCTAATCTATGTACAAAAAAGTAGTGAATTAAGTAAATTGAAAATGAATAATTGCTAATAAAGATAACAAATCTAGGAACATATTTTATATAAGATGATATTAAGAAGAATAATAAAATAACCATTGTTACATAAATAGGTGTATCAAACCTTTTAGAATCAACTAATGTTAAAATTCCAGATAAATAGTTGAATATAACAATCATTGTTACTACAATCGTACCGATTACAATATGTAAGGTGTATTTTTGAATGCGATTCATCATTGTTTCATAATAGTATCCCATATAGAAACCTAGTAAGAAGTAACTTAGCCATCCAATAAATAACATCCATCCTTCTCTTTGCCAAAGCCAATTAAACCAAATATTTTCGGGTGCATCTATAAAGTTTCTCATAGCCCAAAATAAAGACGTAATAACTAATGAATATATAATTAACTTTATTGGATTAAGTTTCACGAGATACTTGGCAAATAGCACATGTAATAGATAAAACTGAAAAATGATAACAATAAAATATGTTAACGTGCCCCCATGAAACATCATAAAACCAACAGATTCTAAATAATCTTGGAAATTTTTCGGATGACCATACACAAAAGCAAGACCCATATTAATAATGATGTATGGTATTCCTAAAGTAAGTAGTTTTTGTTTGAAAAAATTCTCTTTAACTTTAGTTTTATATTGTTTAGCTAATAAAAATTCTGAGATGAAAACAAACATTGGCGTAGCATACAATAACAATAATTGAAAAACTCTTAATAAATAGCCTTCATTTGGCATATCAAATTTATAAAAAGTCGTGGTTATTGTATGAATCATCACAACACTTAAACAAGCGATTGCCCTCATCCAAAAAATAATCGATGTATAAACTCTCATCTGCATTCTCCCTTTTACATACTAAACCATGAATTTTCTGTTTAAATTTAAAAAATCACAGCCAAATTTCATTATATAATATATTTTTATGCAAATTCAAAATAATTCAAATACTCACTTTTTGATATTGCAACTATTAATTTTTATGTATTTTAGATTACGCATTGAAATGTTTATATGATAATTGGAGTGAATAAAAGTGTACCAACTTAAAAATATGACAAAACACCTTATTAAGTTAGATTAAATTCAACTTAATAAGGTGTTTTTATTTTCATATCGAATATAATAAATTCCGAGAGTTAGTACTAATTTTTTCCAGTTACTATGTCACCAATGAGCGGATCCTCTAAATTTTCAAATTTAATTTTCTTTGATAAACAATCCTCACTCAATAAAGGTGTAGTCATCACTTGAAAATGGATATGTGGTTCAGAAGAATGACCTGAATTACCACACTTACCTAAAAGGTCACCACTTTTAACACTTTGACCAGGCGTCACTAATATAGAGTTGGGCATAAAATGTGCTATCAAACTATACTCTTGTTCTCCATGGCGCATAATCACGTAGTTTCCTAATAACTGTTTTTCATTCATTACTCCTGGTTGATTGTCTTTAATACTGTTACGTACATCAACAACCACACCAGAGCGTGGAGCAACAATATTTTGCTTATACGCAAAATAGTCTCCGTTTTGATTACCTTCATCAGAATAAGTTTTATTTTCTTTCTCAATCAGTAAGTCATAAGCATATTTTTGAGATGAAATGTTGCTATGATAATTAGTTAATAAGGTATCGCCACCCCAAACAACTTTCCAGTCTTTATCAATAGGCATGTAATAGTTAAAATCTGTAAAGAATCGTTCTTTTTCATTATTGAGGGGTACGAGTAATAAACCTAATATCTTTTTAGTTACTTTATGAATAGTTATAGCAATTCCCCATTTATTATCTTTACTTAAATAGATGCAACGGATTGAATTATTCAACTCTAGTTGACTGAACAATTCATGGGAGTGACCCTCATATTTCAGGATAATCTTTTTTAGCTGTCGTTTTTTTATTTTACTTTTAAATTCTTTATCTAAATTTCGATATAACAGGTTGTATTTATTATTTTCAATACAATTTAAATAATCACTAATTTTGATAAAATGACCTCCAATAATCATATAAAATCAATCTTTAGAATGCCGATTTGAAACTACTCTTATAATAAGAATTGCTAGCCCCATAATCGCTGTTAGTAAATATGAGATGCCTCCAAGATTTTTTAAAAGCGCGCTACCGTATTTATAAGTGACTAAACCTTCATCTGTATAAATCTTTGTACTACGATCTATTAAGAGTAATAAACTATAATCTAACGTCAGAGCTATAACAATGCACCATAATACAATATTGAAAGTCACTAAACCTCTCTTCCCTTTGAAATTAGGTAAAAAGATTAATGCATAGGGACAGAGATAGATAACAAAAATAAAGCCTAAAGTTACTAACATAAGTAAAAAATAAGACCCATTAAATAAATAATATGTAAATATTTGGCTAACGCCTAAGGTTACGAATACAAATATAATTACTGACAATAGGTATTTTAAATCACCATTTAATTTTTGAGCTAAACGTTCATATTTGTTTAAATTATTTGATTTCTTTAAAATTTGGTCACTTGAAAATTTAATTATCAAAAAGCACAATCCTACCGTTATAAGAAATATAGTAAACAAGATTACAATCATAGCCATCTCACCTTTTTATCTTTAAGAAAAGTATTTCATTTTAATACTACTAAGTCAAAATTGTATTTTTCATAATTCACTTGGATATTTAGCAAATCATTACAATTTCAAAATATATGTATCGAAATCCTCAACACTAAAAAAGCTATGAAGTAATCTATAATCACAGATTTTTTCATAGCTAATTTTTTATAGTTGTAGAGACTCGTACTTTAAATTTATACTGCAAAATGGCCAATCATAATATTTTGAACTTTACCTTTGTTAGTGTAGAAAGCAATACCATAATGTTGTTTATTAGGATTATATACATACACTTTTATATCTTGAGAATTAGTTGCTAATTTCAATTTATTTCCATATGCCTTCATTAATTGTTTTGTTGTCAATTTACCATTTGCGTCAAATGATACAAATCTTGCTACTGTTCCATTAGAGTTAGTAATTGCAAACGTTTGGTCGTATTTTTGAACATTTTTAATTGCATTAGGAACCGCTTTTTTGCCAGTTGTATAAGGGATTTTCACACCATTGATTTTAAAATTGTCGTATTTTAAAGCATTAATAAACGCTGGATCTAAAACGAAAGAAGGCGTACCTTTTGATGTATAACCATTGTAATTATAATAAGGTTTTACATTTTGATATTGCGCTGCATATGCTTCGTTTCCATGAAGATTATCAACTGAATATCCAACTCCGAATAATGTTCCAAGGGCTACTACAGATGACAATGTAATTTTAGTAATTTTTTTCATATTTTTCTCCTTTTAATTTAAATTGAATAGTAGCAAGTCCAGAATTTATATTACCATTCGATTACAATATTACATTTATATTACAAAATTTGCAATATTATACTGTATAAAGTTTTGTTAACTTTATATG
>NZ_PPRC01000090.1 GCF_002902565.1 Staphylococcus petrasii
ATTTTATGAATTCTTTTGAACTCTTTTTGCACTTTATGATTAATTTTAATATAATGTACTAATGATATTAGGGCATATAGAAAGGATATTTTAAAGTGAACGAAGAACAAAGAAAAGCTGGTACGATAAATATATTAGATGAACGTAATAAAAAAGCTGAAAAAGATTATAGTAAATATTTTGAACAAGTTTATCAGCCACCTAGTCTTAAAGAAGCGCGTAAACGTGGGAAACAGGATATCAATTATAATCGCGACTTTCATATAGAAGAGAAATATAAAGGAATGGGAAAAGGACGAACATTCCTAATTAAAACATATGGTTGTCAAATGAATGCTCATGATACTGAAGTAATGGCAGGAATTCTACAGGCATTAGATTATACTGCGACAGATGATATTAATGAAGCGGATGTTATTCTGATTAACACTTGCGCAATTCGTGAAAATGCAGAAAATAAAGTATTTAGTGAAATTGGGAATTTAAAACATCTTAAAAAGAATAGACCAGAAGCTTTAATTGGTGTATGTGGATGTATGTCTCAAGAAGAATCAGTAGTAAATAAAATTTTAAAATCTTATCAAAACGTAGATATGATTTTTGGAACACATAATATCCATAAATTACCTGAAATTCTTGAAGAAGCATATTTATCAAAAGCAATGGTTGTCGAAGTATGGTCTAAAGAAGGAGATGTCATTGAAAATCTCCCTAAAGTACGTGAAGGTAGTACAAAAGCATGGGTAAATATCATGTACGGCTGTGATAAATTCTGTACATACTGCATTGTTCCATTTACTAGAGGTAAAGAACGAAGTCGTCGTCCTGAAGATATTATTGATGAAGTACGTGGTTTAGCGCGTGACGGCTATAAAGAAATTACATTGTTAGGACAAAATGTTAACTCTTATGGTAAAGATATAAAAGAACTGAACTATGGTTTAGGAGATTTATTAGAAGATATTTCTAAAATAGATATTCCACGTGTACGCTTTACTACGAGTCACCCTTGGGACTTTACTGATCGTATGATTGAAGTTATTGCTAAAGGTGGAAATATCGTTCCTCATATTCACTTACCAGTACAATCAGGTAATAATGCTGTTTTAAAAATTATGGGACGTAAATATACACGTGAAAGTTATTTAGATTTAGTTTCAAGAATTAAACAAGCTATTCCAAATGTTGCATTAACTACAGATATCATTGTAGGTTACCCAAATGAAACAGAAGAGCAATTTGAAGAAACTTTATCATTATACGATGAAGTGAAATTCGAACATGCATACACTTATTTATACTCACAAAGAGATGGAACACCTGCTGCTAAAATGAAAGATAACGTGCCTAATGAAGTTAAAAAAGATCGCCTACAACGTTTAAATAAAAAAGTAGGACAATATTCAGAAGAAGCAATGAAACAGTATGACGGTCAAGTCGTAACAGTATTATGTGAAGGTACTAGTAAAAAAGATGATACTGTTTTAGCAGGATATACTGAAAAAAATAAATTAGTTAATTTTAAAGGTCCTAAAGAAGCAATTGGACAATTAGTAGACGTGAAAATCGAAGAAGCTAAACAATATTCATTAAATGGTACTTTCGTACGTTTCAATGATAATTTATTGGTGACAAACTAAAATGTATAGTAAAGAAGAAATATTAAAACAAGCAGAGCAACTTTCAGATAAAATCAGTGATTTAGATATCATTAAAAATTATCAAAATATCGAACAGCAGATTCATGAAAACGCAACGATTAAAACTAAAATGAATCAGTTAAAAAAACAACAGAAACAATCTGTCAATTTTCAAAACTATGGTAAAACCTATGCTTATGAACAATCAGAAGGTGAAATTCATAATTTGGAAAATGAAATCAATAAATTACCGATTGTTGAAGAATTTCGCTCTGCACAATATGAAGCTAATGACTTTTTACAAATGATGATTAGCACAATGGAAAAAAGATTAAACGATTACAATAAAAAAGAACATAATGATTTATAAATGAGAAAGGAACTATACTATGAACACTCGAAAACTTACCCTTACTGCATTACTAATAGCCATCAATGTGGTGTTAAGTAGTATCATTGTTATCCCTTTAGGACCAATTAAAGCAGCACCAGTTCAACATTTTATTAATGTTCTATGTGCTGTGCTTGTTGGACCATGGTATGGTCTAGCACAAGCTTTAATTTCATCAATAATTAGAATTCTTTTTGGAACAGGTAGTTTCTTCGCCTTTCCTGGAAGTATGATTGGTGTATTATTAGCAAGCCTTTTCTATATGTATAGAAAGCATATATTTATGGCTGCAGTAGGTGAAGTTATAGGCACAGGTATCATCGGAAGTTTAATGTGTATTCCTGTAGCATGGATGTTAGGTATGCAAAACTTTTTCGTTAAACCATTAATGCTCGCTTTTATTGTCTCAAGTTTCATAGGTGCAATCATTAGCTATTTCTTACTTATAATGTTGAAAAAACGAGGCTTACTCGATAAATTTAAAAAATAATTTTCATAGATTTTTAACTGGTCTATTTAAAAAATTATCATTTCAAATGAAGTTATTAGATATCACAATTTCTTGTATCTTATATTTTGAAATGGTAATTTTTTTATCCGCAAATAGATTACTAAACGAAATAAATTTTTAAAAAAGAAGCAAACTCTAAAATTCTTATTAGTAATGAGAACGAGCGTGTAGTAATGAGTTATGTTAAAATATACAAGTTAAAAGTACGTATAAAAATTAGAAATACTTTAGTTAGGTTGTGAAAATATGTCGAATACGACTCCAATGATGCAACAATATTTAAAAATTAAATCTCAATATCAAGACTGCTTACTATTCTTTAGATTAGGCGATTTTTATGAAATGTTTTATGAAGATGCTAAAGAAGCTTCAAGAGTTTTAGAGATCACTTTGACTAAAAGAGATGCTAAAAAAGCTAATCCTATTCCAATGTGTGGCGTGCCATATCATTCTGCTAATAGTTATATCGAAACGTTAATCAGTAATGGATACAAAGTAGCGATATGTGAACAAATGGAAGATCCGAAACAAACTAAAGGTATGGTAAAAAGAGAAGTAGTTCGCATAGTAACGCCTGGTACCGTAATGGAACAAGGTGGCATGGATGAAAATCAAAACAACTATATTCTTAGTTTTATTTTACAAGACAATACGTATGCCTTAAGTTATTGTGATATCTCTACAGGAGAACTTAAAGCAACACACTTCGATGATGAAGGTACATTGATAAATGAAATTATTACCATCAATCCTAATGAAATTGTAGTCAATCATGAAATAGATGAGGAATTAAAAAAACAAATTAGTTTAACGACTGAAACAATAACAGTTAGAAATGATATTTCTGATGCTAACTATAATGTTAATCAATTAGATAATCAACATATGCATTTAGCAACTCAATTACTTTTAGATTATATTCATCATACTCAAAAAAGAGATTTATCTCACATTGAAGAAGTTATTTCATATACAGCAATTGATTTTATGAAAATGGATTACTATGCTAAAAGAAATTTAGAATTAACAGAGAGTATTAGACTTAAATCGAAAAAGGGAACACTATTATGGTTAATGGATGAAACTAAAACACCAATGGGCGCCCGTCGATTGAAACAATGGATTGATAGACCTTTAATTCATAAAGATAAAATTGAAGAACGTTTAAATATCGTAGAATCATTTATTAACAATTTTATTGAGAGAGATACACTAAGAGGTTATTTAAACCAAGTTTATGATATCGAGAGATTAGTAGGACGTGTTAGCTATGGCAACGTAAACGCACGTGATTTGATTCAACTTAAACATTCTATTTCTGAAATTCCTAATATTAAATCATTACTTGAAGAAATGGATAGCACAACATCTGAACAATTCAGTGCGCTAGAACCTTTAGAAGATTTATTAAAAGTACTTGAAGATAGTTTAATTGAAGAACCACCGATTTCCGTTAAAGATGGTGGGATTTTTAAACAAGGTTTTAGTAAACAATTAGACGAATATCTTGAAGCATCTAAAAATGGTAAAGATTGGTTAGCACAACTTCAAGCTAAAGAGCGTGAGCGTACAGGTATTAAATCATTAAAAATTAGTTTCAATAAAGTGTTTGGTTATTTTATAGAAATTACGCGCGCTAATTTGCAAGGCTTTGAGCCATCAGAATTTGGCTATCATCGTAAACAAACATTGTCTAACGCTGAACGTTTTATTACTGATGAACTTAAAGAAAAAGAAGATATTATTTTAGGTGCAGAAGATAAAGCAATTGAGTTAGAATACCAATTATTTGTTAGATTAAGAGAACATATTAAAACGTATACTGAACGCTTACAACGACAAGCTAAAATTATTTCGGAACTCGATTGCTTACAAAGCTTTGCTGAAATTGCACAAAAATATAATTATGTTAAACCTGAATTTAGTGAAGATAAAACATTAAAACTTGAAAATTCTCGTCATCCAGTCGTTGAACGCGTAATGGATTATAATGACTATGTTCCAAATGACTGTCAGTTAGATAAAGATAATTTCATTTATTTAATAACAGGGCCAAATATGTCTGGTAAGTCGACTTACATGCGACAAGTAGCCATCATCAGTATTATGGCGCAAATGGGGGCATATGTTCCTTGCGATGCAGCTGTGTTACCTATTTTCGATCAAATCTTTACTAGAATAGGTGCTGCCGATGATTTAGTTTCAGGTAAAAGTACGTTTATGGTAGAAATGTTAGAAGCTCAAAAAGCATTAACTTATGCCACTGAAAATAGTTTAATTATCTTTGATGAAATTGGTCGAGGAACTTCAACATATGATGGATTAGCATTGGCACAAGCAATGATAGAATATGTGGCACAAACATCTCATGCTAAAACATTATTCTCAACGCACTATCACGAATTAACTACGTTAGAACAAGAACTGCCGAGCTTAAAAAATGTGCATGTTGCTGCTGAAGAGTACCAAGGAGAACTAATCTTCTTGCATAAAGTGAAAGATGGTGCAGTAGATGACAGCTATGGTATTCAAGTAGCTAAGTTAGCTAATTTACCTGATTCAGTAATCAACCGTGCTCAAGTAATTTTAAATAATTTTGAACAAAAAGATGAAACGCAAATTAACTCAACATTCTTAAGTGAACCAGACATAGACAACTCATTTGTAGCAGAAGAGCAAGCCACTAATACAAATGAAAGAAATGAATTTGAATCATCAATTGAAACAGAGAAATCATCTAATACTAAAAACGATAATCAGTTCGAACAAGCTAGTTTTGACTTATTTGAATCTAACAAAGAAACTAGTGAAATTGAGGAACAAATTAAAAATCTTAATATATCAAATATGACACCTATTGATGCATTATTAAAATTAAGTGAATTACAAAATCAGTTAAGATAGAGGTGCTATTATGGGTAAAATTAAAGAATTGCAAACCTCTCTAGCTAATAAAATAGCTGCCGGAGAAGTAGTTGAGAGACCGAGCTCAGTTGTTAAAGAATTGCTTGAAAATGCCATTGATGCACAATCAACAGAAATTAATATTGAAGTTGAACAATCAGGAATATCTTCTATTCGTGTAGTAGATAATGGAACTGGCATAGAACAAGACGATTTACAATTAGTATTTCATAGACATGCTACAAGTAAGTTAGATACTGATGACGATTTATTTCATATTAGAACTTTAGGCTTTCGAGGAGAAGCCCTAGCAAGTATTTCTTCTGTAGCTAAAGTGACTTTGAAAACTTGTACCGATAATGAAAATGGCCATGAAATATATGCGGAAAATGGTAAAATTGTTCATCAAAAACCGGCTAAAGCGAAAAAAGGTACAGATATTAAAGTAGAATCATTATTTTATAATACGCCAGCTCGCTTGAAATATATTAAAAGTTTATATACAGAATTAGGTAAAATAACAGATATTGTGAACCGTATGGCTATGAGTCATCCAGATATTCGTATATCTCTTATTTCTGATGGAAAAGTATTACTTAAAACAAATGGTTCAGGTAAAACAAATGAAGTAATGGCAGAAATATATGGTATTAAAGTGGCTAAAGATTTAGTTCATATTTCAGGAGATACTAGTGATTATCATTTAGAAGGATTTGTAGCTAAACCAGAACACTCTAGAAGTAATAAACACTATATTTCTATTTTCATTAATGGTAGATATATCAAAAACTTCGTACTTAATAAAGCTATAGTAGAGGGTTATCATACGTTGCTTACTATAGGCAGATATCCAATTTGTTACATCAATATTGAAATGGATCCAATTCTTGTAGATGTTAACGTGCATCCTACTAAACTCGAAGTTAGACTTTCTAAAGAAGAACAATTATATAATTTGATTGTTGAAAAGATTCGCAGTGCTTTTAAAGATAGAATTCTGATCCCTCAAAATGATTTAGATAAAACACCTAAGAAAAATAAAGTACTTCATACCTTTGAACAACAGAAATTAGACTTTGAGAAAAAACAAAGAGATAAAGAAGAAGCATTAAAACAAAATAACAATAATGCTACTAATAACTGGGATACTAACAATTTCAATGACTTAAATTACTCCGATGATTACACAAACGTAAATGAATCTGTGACTAATGAAGAGACTGCTAATTTTGAGAGTCATAATAATAAACGTTCAGAAGAGGTAGATTACTTCCAAATTCAAAAAGATATTTTAAATAGTTTGGATAGAGCAAAGGGTTCGTTGGATGAAGAGAATGGGCTTACAAATTCAGAAGATAGTGTATCCAATCAAAGTGATGACCTAAATATTGAGACGCAACAAACATTAGGTAATGATAATGAAGAAAATGATATTAAAGGTTCAGTGAGTAAAACGCCATCTCGTCGTGTGCCTTATATGGAAGTGGTAGGGCAAGTACATGGTACTTATATAATTGCTCAAAATGAAAATGGCATGTTTATGATTGACCAACATGCCGCACAAGAACGTATTAAGTACGAATATTTTAGAGAAAAAATCGGAGAAGTGAGTAATGAAGTTCAAGATTTATTAATTCCATTGACGTTCCACTTTTCAAAAGATGAACAAATGATTATTGACCAATATCAAGAAGAATTAGATAAAGTAGGCGTGCATTTAGAACACTTTGGCGGTCATGATTATATTGTAAATAGTTATCCCGTATGGTTCCCTAAAGTAGAAGCGGAAGAAATTATTAAAGATATGATAGAATTGGTGCTAAATCATAAAAAAATAGATATTAAAAAAATGCGAGAAGATGCTGCGATTATGATGAGTTGTAAAAAATCTATAAAAGCGAATCATTATTTAAAAAATAATGAAATGGCTGATTTAATAGATCAATTACGTGAAGCAGAAGATCCATTCACATGTCCTCATGGTAGACCTATCATTATCAATTTCTCAAATTATGAATTAGAAAAATTATTTAAACGAGTAATGTAGAAAGGGATACGCTAAATGAAAAAGACCGTGTTACCAGCAATTCGTACGATGAAAGATTTAGAGAAACTCACTAAGACAGATTATAAAGTTTGTGTGTTATTAGATATGCATATCGGACATTTAAAAAGTGTAATGGATTTACTTAAAAAACATGGCATAGAGGCGTATATTCATATCGACTTAATTAAAGGTATGGCTCATGACGAATTTGCATGTGAGTACATTATCCAAACTTATAAACCTAAAGGTATCGTTTCAACTAAAACTAAAGTGATTCAAAAAGCTAAATCGCTCAATATATTAACGATATTCAGAGTGTTTATTATTGATAGTCAGGCTTTAAATAGAAGTATTCAACTCATCAAAAAAGTACAACCTGATTTCGTTGAAGTGTTACCTGGCGTCGCTCATAAGATCGTTAAAATTGTGGGCGAAGAAACTGCTACGAAGGTGATAGCGGGTGGCTTAATTGATGAAGATAGAGAAGTTCAAGAAGCAATCGATAGTGGTGCCAGCTATGTCACGACTAGCAATCGCGCACTATGGTAGTGGGGAAGCATTTAATCTTTAGTTACAATTAAATTATTTTGTAGCGTATTTATATAATTAAGTGCTTATTATCATGCTAATTTTAATAAAGTGATAATAAGCGTTTTTTAGTGCTACAAACTCAAATTATTGCATTAAACACTAATTGATTAAAAATATATAAACACTTAAATTTAATATATTTTCACAAAAATATATTCTACAATTTTAAAATTACTCTATTATTTGTGACAATTTTTTTACAAAAGTATTGACAACGCTTACACCCATTATGTATGATTTAACCAAGTTAATATTAGATTAAGAGACGAAGAGATTTCTGCAATGCATATATCTAGTGCCTTTGTAGGAATCTTTTTGTCTTCATAGGAGGTATATACATGAATGTATATTTAGCAGAGTTTTTAGGTACTGCTATTTTGATATTATTCGGTGGCGGCGTTTGTGCAAACGTAAATTTAAAACGTAGTGCCGGACAAGATTCTGACTGGATAGTTATCGCAGCTGGTTGGGGATTAGCAGTAACGATGGGTGCTTATGCAGTTGGGAAATTTTCAGAAGCGCATTTAAATCCTGCGTTAACGATTGCACTTGCGATGGACGGTAGTTTTAATTGGGCTCAAGTTCCTGGTTACATCATTTGCCAAATACTTGGTGGTATCTTTGGTGGGGCGTTAGTTTGGTTAATGTACTTACCTCACTGGAAAGCAACAGAAGATCAAGGCGCTAAACTTGGCGTATTTTCTACAGCACCTGCAATCAAGAACTATTTCGCAAACTTTTTAAGTGAAATCATTGGTACAGCTATTCTTTGTTTAGCGATTATGTACATTGGTATTAATAAAATCGCTGACGGTATGAATCCATTAATCGTTGGTGCTTTAATCGTAGCGATTGGTTTAAGTTTAGGTGGTCCAACAGGATATGCGATTAACCCAGCCCGTGACTTAGGTCCTAGAATTGCACATGCCATTTTACCTATTGCTGGAAAAGGAAGTTCAAATTGGGGTTACGCGATTGTTCCTGTTTTAGGTCCAATTGCTGGTGGTATGCTTGGCGCAACAATTTACAAAGTATGCTATCAAGGTCATTTCGATATCTCTTGTATAGTTGCTATCATTGTTGTCATTGCTACTTTATTATTAGGAGTTGCACTTAATAAATCTAATAAATCAAATGATATTGAATCAATTTATTAAATTTAAATTAAATATAGCTTTTTTATGATTAAATTTTTAGGAAAAGTGTAATAAAGATAGTACACTTCCTTAATAACAAAACACACAAGCTACATAATAGCACTTTTT
This sequence comes from Staphylococcus petrasii, assembly GCF_002902565.1. Taxonomy (GTDB): domain Bacteria; phylum Bacillota; class Bacilli; order Staphylococcales; family Staphylococcaceae; genus Staphylococcus; species Staphylococcus petrasii. Next base: position 9,350 of record NZ_PPRC01000090.1, read on the forward strand.
CATTTATAGATTAGAAAGGGAGAATATTTATGGAAAAATACATCATGTCAATCGACCAAGGAACAACAAGCTCTAGAGCGATTTTATTCGATAAAGATGGGGATATTAAAGGTGTCGCTCAACGTGAATTTAAACAATACTTCCCTAAATCTGGTTGGGTAGAACACGATGCTAATGAAATTTGGACATCAGTATTAGCAGTTATGGCAGAAGTACTTAATGAAAACGAAGTGAATGCTGAACAGATTGAAGGTATCGGTATTACTAACCAACGTGAAACGACAGTCATCTGGGATAAAAATACTGGACGCCCAATCTATCACGCTATTGTATGGCAATCTCGTCAAACTCAGTCAATTTGCCAAGAATTAAAAGACCAAGGTCATGAAGAAACATTCCGTAACAAAACAGGTTTATTACTAGATCCATATTTCGCAGGTACGAAAGTAAAATGGATCTTAGATAATGTAGATGGTGCTAGAGAAAAAGCTGAAAACGGCGATTTATTATTTGGTACTATCGATACTTGGTTAGTTTGGAAATTATCTGGTGGAGAAGCGCATATTACTGATTATACGAACGCAAGCCGTACCTTAATGTACAATATTTATGATTTAAAATGGGACGACGAACTATTAGAATTATTAGATGTGCCTAAAAACTTATTACCAGAAGTTAAAGAATCAAGTGAAGTTTACGCACATACTAAAGATTATCACTTCTTTGGCCAAAAAGTTCCAATTGCTGGTATTGCTGGAGACCAACAAGCAGCATTATTCGGTCAAGCTTGTTTCGAACGTGGAGATGTAAAAAATACGTATGGTACTGGCGGTTTCATGTTAATGAATACTGGAGAGAAACCTGTTAAATCTGAAAGTGGCTTATTAACAACAATCGCATATGGTCTTGATGGTAAAGTGAACTATGCATTAGAAGGTTCAATCTTTGTCTCAGGTTCAGCGATTCAATGGTTACGTGATGGTTTAAGAATCATTAACTCAGCACCACAATCAGAAAACTATGCTACACGCGTAGATTCAACGGATAATGTATATGTAGTACCTGCCTTTGTAGGTCTAGGTACACCATATTGGGACTCAGAAGCAAGAGGTGCAGTATTTGGCTTAAGCCGTGGTACTGAAAAAGAACATTTCATTCGTGCGACACTTGAATCACTATGCTATCAAACACGTGATGTAATGGAAGCAATGTCTAAAGACTCTGATATTGAAGTACAGACTTTACGTGTCGATGGTGGCGCTGTTAAAAATAATTTCATCATGCAATTCCAAGCGGATATCGTCAATGTTGCCGTAGAGCGTCCTGAAATTCAAGAAACGACAGCTTTAGGTGCTGCTTATTTAGCAGGTTTAGCAGTAGGTTTCTGGGACAGTAAAGATGAAATTGAAAACAGATGGCAATTAGAAACTGAATTTAAACCACAAATGTCTGAAGAACAAAGAACTAAGTTATATAAAGGTTGGAAGAAAGCAGTAGAAGCAACTCAGGTCTTTAAATTAGAAGATTAATCACTATTAATGGCTTAGTTTTGAAATGTGTGTTATTATAAACTTAAGTTAATACATTAATCGAGATTTGAGAGACCTGTTTCATGCAGTATGCTTCTGTATGGATAGGTCTCTCATTTTTTATTAAAAGTTGGAGGGGTATAAATTATGGCTTTGTCTACTTTAAATAGAGAAGTAATTAAAAAGAATTTACAAGATACAGAATATGACGTAGTTATTATTGGTGGCGGTATTACTGGTGCAGGTATTGCATTAGATGCTAGCCAACGTGGTATGAAAGTTGCTTTAGTAGAAATGCAAGACTTTGCTCAAGGTACTAGCTCACGCTCAACTAAACTTGTTCACGGTGGTTTACGTTACTTGAAACAAGCGCAAATTAAAGTTGTAGCTGAAACAGGTAGAGAACGTGCAATCGTTTATGAAAATGGTCCACACGTAACTACACCTGAATGGATGTTATTACCAATGCATAAAGGTGGTACATTCGGTAAATTTACAACAAATTTAGGTTTAATGATGTATGACCGTTTAGCTCGCGTTAAAAAATATGAACGAAAAAAAATGTTAACTAAAAAACAAACATTAGATAAAGAACCATTAGTTAAAAAAGATGGTCTAAAAGGTGGCGGTTATTATGTTGAATACCGTACAGATGATGCGCGTTTAACAATCGAAGTAATGAAACGTGCTGAAGAAAACGGTGCAGAAATCATTAACCACACTAAATCTACTAATTTCTTATATGACTCAAAATCAAAAGTAAATGGTATTGAAGTTCAAGACCAATTAACTGGCGACATCTATCAAATTAAAGCTAAGAAAGTCATTAATGCTTCAGGACCATGGGTAGATGAAGTGAGAAGAAAAGACTACACACGTAATAATAAACAATTACGTTTAACTAAAGGTGTACACGTAGTTATCGACCAATCTAAATTCCCATTAGGTCAAGCGGTTTACTTTGATACTGAAAAAGATGGCCGTATGATCTTTGCTATCCCACGTGAAGGTAAAGCTTATGTAGGTACTACAGATACTTTCTACGATAACGATAAAGCGAAACCATTAACAACGCAAGAAGATAGAGATTATCTAATCGATGCGATTAACTACATGTTCCCAGATGTAAATGTCAAAGACGAAGACATTGAATCTACATGGGCTGGGGTAAGACCACTTATTTTAGAAGATGGTAAAGACCCTTCAGAAATTTCACGTAAAGATGAAATCTGGGAAGGTAAATCAGGACTATTAACAATTGCTGGTGGTAAATTAACAGGTTACCGTCATATGGCATTAGAAATTGTTGATTTATTAGCTAAACGCTTAAAACAAGAACACGGCTTGAAATTTGGCGAATGTGCTACTAAAAACACTCCAATTTCTGGTGGTGATGTTGGTGGCAGTAAAAACTTTGAAAAATACGTTGAACGTAAAGTTGAAGAAGGTAAAGCAATTGGCTTGAAAGAAGACGTTGCACGACGTTTAGCTTCTAAATATGGTTCAAATATCGATAAATTATACAACATTGCTCAAATTGCAAAAGATAAAGATCTTAAATTACCATTAGAATTATATGTACAATTAGTATATAGTGTCCAAAACGAAATGGTTTATAAACCAACTGACTTCTTAGTACGTAGAACTGGTAAATTATACTTCAACATTAATGAGGTAAAACAATATAAAGATGCAGTTATTGAAGAATTAAGTAACTTGTTAAATTACACTCAAGGACAAGTTAATGAATATACTAAAGAAGTTAACGTAGCTATTGAAGAAGCGACACATGGTAATGAACAATTAGCTGTAAAAAAATAATGATTGATTAATCAACACATTAGTATTTTCTTATGCAATAAAAAACTAATGTGTTGATTTTCAAAAATTCGTTTACTCACTATTAAAAAGTGACATTCAATTTGATAACATTAGAAAGTAAAGGTATATTAAAAGGAATACTACATAATTATAAATTATAAAAGATTTGTTTTTCGATGGGAGGCATATGCGTGGGTCAAAATTCTTATAAAATTACCGTTGAAGATGGTACAACATTAGAAGTTAAAGTGGATAAAGCAAAGATAGCTACCTTTGGTGTCGTTCATATTTTTCACGGGATGGCTGAGCATATGGATCGCTATGAGGCACTCGTTCAATCTTTAACTCAACAGGGATACGATGTTATTAGACATAATCATAGAGGTCATGGCAAGGACATTAATGAGGATGAACGCGGTCACTTTGATGACATGAATATAGTGGTGCAAGATGCGTATGAAATAGCTCAAACATTACATAGCGATAAAAAAGACGTACCTTATATTGTTTTAGGTCACTCAATGGGGTCAATTATTGCGCGTTTATTCGTTGAAAAGTATCCTGATATAGCACAAGGGCTAATATTAACAGGAACTGGACTGTATCCTAAATGGAAAGGGATACCAGCAGTGATTGGACTAAAATTGATTACACTATTTGGTGGCAAACGTAGTCGTTTGAAATGGGTAAATCAATTAGTATATAAGTCATTTAATAAAAAAATTGATCAACCTGAAACTCAAAGTGATTGGTTATCATCTAAACGTGATGAAGTAGATAAATTTGTTAAAGACGAATATACCGGTTTCTTAGTTTCAAATCAGCTCATCTATCAAACGGTTAAAAATATGATGAAAACAGCTAATTACGGTCAATTGAAAAAGATGAATCCACAGTTACCAATACTACTTATTTCAGGTAAAGAAGACCCGTTTGGAGATTATGGAAAGGGCGTAAGAAGCTTAGGAAGAAAATTTAAAACTGCTGGAATCAAGCATATTACAGTACAATTATATGCCCATAGACGTCATGAGATTTTATTTGAGGAAGATGAACAAATGATTTGGAATCATATGTTTGATTGGATTCAAAAACAAATATTAAATAAGAGTCAAAGTGAGGGATAATTTTGAGTGATTCAACTAAACCCTTTTTAGTGGTTATAGTGGGACCAACCGCTTCAGGTAAAACTGAATTAAGCATCGAATTAGCTAAACGCATCAATGGAGAAATTATTAGTGGAGATTCTATGCAAGTCTATCGACAAATGGATATTGGAACCGCTAAAGTGACTCAAGAAGAAATGGATGGCATACCTCATCATATGATAGATATATTAAATCCAGATGATACTTTTTCTGTTTATGATTTTAAAAAAAGAGCAGAAATATTAATTGATGAAATTACTGCTAGAGGTAAAACACCCATCATTGCTGGGGGTACAGGACTTTATATACAATCATTAATTTATGACTATCCATTTGATGATGAAAAAAGTGTATCTCCAGAAGCGGAGGCACAAGCAAGTGCAAAAATGAGCGAATTAGAACAACTGGATAATCAAGCCTTACATCAATACTTAGCGTCGTTTGATGTTGAATCCGCAAAAGATATTCATCCTAATAATCGAAAAAGAGTAAATAGAGCGATAGAATACTACTTAAAAACGAAAAAACTTTTAAGTTCTCGCAAGAAAGTGCAACAATTTACAGAAAATTATGATACATTATTAATAGGGATTGAAATGTCGCGCAAAACATTATATTCAAGAATAAATAAACGTGTTGATATTATGTTGGGCCACGGATTATTTAATGAAGTGAAACAACTCGTTGAACAAGGTTTTGAATCTACTCAAAGTATGCAAGCAATTGGTTACAAAGAACTTGTTCCTGTAGTCAAAGGGCAAATGGATTTAGCACCTGCCGTTGAAACGTTGAAACAACATTCTAGACAATATGCTAAGCGACAATTGACTTGGTTCAAAAATAAGTTAAATGTTCAATGGTTTGATAGAGAGACAATGACACTTCAAATGATGTTAGATGAGATTACAACCCAAATAAATAAAAGGAGTTCTAAACATGATTGCAAACCACAACATCCAAGATCAAGCACTAGAGAACTTTAAAGCAGAGAAAACTGAAATCACAGTCTTTTTCTTAAACGGATTTCAAATGAAAGGTGTTATCGAAGACTTCGATAAATACGTTATCAGCTTAGTATCTCAAGGCAAACACCATCTGATTTACAAACATGCGATCAGCACTTTCACTGTTGACGATGAAGCTACAGAAGCTGAAGCAACAGTTGCAAGTGAAGAATAAGTTGTAATCAAAGTGCCAAGTTAAAAGTTTTATAGAGCGTAGAAAACGGTCTAATAAGACTTGAGCTTGCTAAAAACTCATCAATTTTAGCACTTTTGAACAAATAGAGGAATTGTTTGTAATAAGAAAAAGCTTCGTGTTAGAGGGGCATTTAAAATTAAATGTCTTCTAATACGAAGCTTTCTTATTGTTTTATAATAATTTTTCGATATCTTTTTCAATTTGAGCGGGTTTTTTCTGTGGTGAGAAGCGGCTTACTACATGGCCATCGCGATCTACTAAGAACTTAGTAAAGTTCCATTTGATTTTTTCATTCAACATACCTTTAGCCGCATCAGTTAGGTAGCGGAATAAAGGATGTTGGTTGTCTCCTTTAACGTCTACTTTTTCATGAATAGGGAAAGTTACGCCATAGTTAATTTTACAGTTTTGGTTCGCTTCGGCACCAGTACCTGGTTCTTGTCCACCAAATTGGTTACAAGGGAAGCCTAAAACGACAAAACCTTGGTCTTTATATTTTTCATATAAAGCTTGTAATCCTTCAAATTGTGGCGTGAAACCACATTCACTTGCTGTATTTACAATCAGCATAACCTGACCTTTATAATCAGCTAATTTATAATCTTCACCGCTAGATTTTTTTACTACAAAATCATATATATTTTCCATTGTATCACCCTTTCTTATCAGCTTTAATTTAACATAATTTCAGAAGATAGTCTTTAGAAACACACTATGATAGAATATTTGAGAAACATTTTAGAAGGAGATGTATAACGTGGCGCAGCAAACCATTCATGAAACAAAGAAAAAATTAGAAACTGCTGTTTTAGTCGGTGTACATGCTCAAAACGATAATCAATTTAATTTTGAGTCAACAATGGAAGAATTAAAAGCATTGTCTTTAACTTGCCAACTAGATGTTAAAGGACAAATTACGCAAAATAGAGAACAAATCGATCATAAATATTATGTTGGTAAAGGTAAAATCGATGAATTAAAAGCTTTTATAGAATTTCATGAAATAGATGTAGTGGTAACGAATGATGAATTAACTACTGCACAGTCAAAAACATTAAATGATAATTTGGGCATAAAAATTATCGACAGAACTCAATTAATTCTAGAAATCTTCGCCTTAAGAGCTCGTAGTAGAGAAGGTAAACTTCAAGTTGAGTTGGCGCAATTAGATTATCTTTTACCACGATTACAAGGTCACGGAAAAAGCTTATCACGTTTAGGTGGCGGTATTGGTACAAGAGGTCCCGGGGAAACTAAATTAGAAATGGACCGTCGTCACATTAGAACACGTATGAATGAAATTAAGCATCAGCTTCAAACTGTGGTAGAGCACCGTGAACGTTACCGTAATAAACGAGAACAGAACCAAGTTTATCAAATCGCCTTAATTGGTTATACGAATGCTGGTAAATCATCATGGTTCAATGTCCTAGCTGGCGAAACTACATTTGAAAAAGATTTATTATTTGCGACATTAGATCCTAAAACGAGACAAATACAAATTAATGATGGCTTTAATTTAATTATTTCAGATACAGTTGGATTTATTCAAAAATTACCAACTACACTGATTGCTGCTTTTAAATCAACATTAGAAGAGGCAAAAGGTGCAGATTTATTATTACACGTTGTAGATGCAAGTCATCCTGAACACCGTGCACAATTTGATACCGTTAATCAATTAGTTAAAGATTTAGACATGGATCAAATCCCACAAGCAGTCATTTTCAATAAAAAAGATCAGTGTAATCAAGATGAGGATGCACCCGTTGCAGAGGCACCTTCAGTATTTGTTTCAAGTCGAGCTGAGGATGACAAAGCTAAAGTGAAACAATTATTGATTCAACAAATTAAAGCGTCATTAATACATTATAAAGAGACAGTTCCTGCAGCTGATGCCGATAGATTATACTTCTTAAAACAGCATACATTAATAGAAGAAATGGGTTTTGATGCTGAAAAAGAAGAATACCTTATTGAAGGATATAAAAAATAATAAAAGGAAGTCATTAAGCATGTCAGATATTAAACAATTGGTTACTGAAGTAGAAGAAACTTTGGCGCCATATTTTAAAGAAATAGAAGAAACTGCATATATTAACCAAGAAAAAGTGTTAAATGCATTTCATCATGTTAAAGCCACAGAAAGTGACTTAACGGGTAGCACAGGTTACGGTTATGATGATTTCGGACGTGATCATTTAGAAGAAATATATGCGCATACATTTAAAGCAGAAGATGCGATTGTTAGACCTCAAATTATTTCAGGTACACATGCGATCACATTAGCACTTCAAAGTACGCTTAAATATGGAGATGAACTGATTTATATTACAGGTAGCCCGTATGATACGTTGTTAGAAGTGATTGGTGTGAACGGCAATGGTATTGAAAGTTTGAAAGAACATGGCGTGAGTTATAAAGAAGTGGCCTTAAAAAACGGGCAAATCGATGTTGAAAGTGTCTTGAACGCTATCTCAGAGAAGACGAAAGTCGTAGCGATTCAACGTTCTAAAGGTTATGACCAACGTCCTTCGATTCATGTTGATGAAATCGAAGAAGCTATCACACGTATTAAAGAGCACCATCCGAATGTTATAGTCTTTGTCGATAATTGTTATGGTGAGTTTGTTGAACGTCGTGAACCTATTGAAGTAGGCGCTGATTTAATCGCTGGCTCATTAATTAAAAATCCAGGTGGTGGCTTAGCTAAGATTGGTGGTTACATTGCTGGTAGAAAAGATTTAATCGAACGCTGTGGTTATCGCTTAACTGCTCCTGGCATTGGGAAAGAAGCGGGCGCGTCACTTAATTCACTACAAGAAATGTATCAAGGTTTCTTCCTTGCGCCTCATGTTGTAAGCCAAAGTTTAAAAGGTGCGTTATTTACTAGCTTACTTCTTGAAAAAATGAACATGAAAACTGTACCTAAATATAACGAAAAACGTACAGATTTAATTCAAACAGTTCAATTTGATACGAAAGAACAAATGATTGCATTCTGCCAAAGTATTCAACATGCGTCACCAATCAATGCACATTTTAGCCCTGAACCTAGTTATATGCCAGGCTATGAAGATGACGTTATTATGGCAGCAGGTACTTTCGTTCAAGGTTCTTCTATTGAATTATCTGCAGACGGCCCAATCCGACCGCCTTATGAAGCTTATGTTCAAGGTGGATTGACTTATGAACATGTGAAGATTGCAGTCACTAGAGCAGTTACTCATTTGAAAGAACAGAATATGATTTAGTAAGAAATCCTACTTTTTGAAGTAGGTTTTTTTATTTTTTCTGAAAATTAAGAAATAATACGGTACGAATTTTTAATAAACAAATGAGACAAAAGCTTGATATGACAGCGTTTAGCGAGTATTTAACTTTTTATGTCAGAAAACCTAACATATTTTTGTAATACAGATGAAACTATGCTAAATTATAATCAAGTTCAAAAGTAGAGGTGAGGTTATTGATGTCTAATGATAGAATAAGACGCAATATGGCCGTGTTCTCTATCAGTGTTGTTTGTAAATTAACCGACCTCACTGCTAGACAAATCCGCTACTATGAAACACATGAACTTGTAAAGCCCGAACGTACGGAAGGAAACAAGCGATTGTTTTCTTTAAATGATTTGGAAAAACTTTTAGAAATTAAATCTTTAATAGAAAAAGGATTTAATCTTAAAGGAATTAAACAAATCATGACCGATAACCAAGGGCATTTGTCACCCGATGAACAAGAGACTAGAAAGAGAATGATTGTAGACGCAACGCAAAAACCGCATGGTGAAGCTTTGCCAATAAATCGTGGCGATTTATCGCGATTTATTAAATAAATATTTGGAGGATTTCTGTTATGCCAAAACGTACATTTAGTAAAGATGATATTCGTAAATTTGCAAAAGAAGAAAACGTTAGATACTTAAGATTACAATTCACTGATATCTTAGGTACAATCAAAAACGTTGAAGTACCTGTAAGTCAATTAGAAAAAGTTTTAGATAACGAAATGATGTTTGATGGTTCATCAATCGAAGGTTTCGTACGTATCGAAGAATCAGATATGTATCTATGCCCAGATTTAGATACTTGGGTTATCTTCCCATGGACTGCTGGTCAAGGTAAAGTAGCTCGTTTAATTTGTGATGTTTACACTACTGATGGTGAACCATTTGCTGGTGATCCACGTAACAACTTAAAACGTGTCTTAAAAGAAATGGAAGATATGGGCTACACAGACTTTAACTTAGGGCCTGAACCAGAATTCTTCTTATTCAAATTGGATGAAAAAGGCGAACCAACATTAGAATTAAACGATAATGGTGGTTACTTCGACTTAGCACCAACTGACTTAGGTGAAAATTGCCGTCGTGACATCGTATTAGAACTTGAAGATATGGGATTCGATATCGAAGCAAGTCACCACGAAGTAGCACCTGGTCAACATGAAATTGACTTCAAATATGCAGATGCAATTTCAGCTTGTGACAACATTCAAACATTCAAATTAGTTGTTAAAACAATTGCTCGTAAACATAACTTACATGCAACATTCATGCCAAAACCATTATTTGGTGTTAACGGAAGCGGAATGCACTTCAACGTTTCACTATTCAAAGGTAAAGAAAATGCATTCTACGATCCAAATGGCGAAATGCAATTAACTGATGATGCATATCACTTCACTGCAGGTATCTTAAACAACGCACGTGGATTCACAGCGGTATGTAACCCATTAGTAAACTCTTACAAACGTTTAGTACCAGGTTACGAAGCACCATGTTACATCGCATGGAGTGGTAAAAACCGTTCACCATTAGTACGTGTACCTTCTTCAAGAGGTTTATCAACTCGTATTGAAGTACGTTCAGTTGACCCAGCTGCTAACCCATACATGGCATTAGCAACTATCTTACAAGCTGGATTAGACGGCATCAAAAACAAAACTAAAGTACCAGAACCAGTTAACCAAAATATTTATGAAATGAACCGTGAAGAACGCGAAGCTGTAGGTATCCAAGACCTTCCATCAACTTTATACACAGCGTTAAAAGCTATGCGTGAAAACGACACAGTTAAAAAAGCGTTAGGTAACCACATCTACAATCAATTCATCAACTCTAAATCAATTGAGTGGGACTATTATCGCACTCAAGTTTCTGAATGGGAACGCGATCAATACATGAAACAATATTAATCGCTAAGCAAATCGGGGAAAGACTTAGGGAAATATGGAGCTAGGGCGAGATGCCTTAGCTTCTTTTTTGTGTTTTAAAAGCTATGTTCACTTGACCATTTTTATGAAAATATTGAACTTGGTCAAGCTTTGTTCAAGTACAGTTTAAAATGTGTTCTTGATATATATTTTAAAATTTTATTTAAATAAACTATCATAATTAATCACATAAATAATTTTGAAGAATCTAAAACTATAGCTAAAATAGCTTTTAACATAAATGGTAAACTACCTAAAAATAAGATGAATGAAATCACAAGATATCTTGCGTTAACTAATATTAATGTGAAATCAATAGAAAATAATGAGGATCAATTGATAATTAATGTAAATCAGAAGATGTCTAGTTTTTTAGCAAGTTTTCTTTCGCAAAAAATTAGCGATTTAATCAATGATTATGATTAATAAACTCTTAAATATATAGAATAGAAAAAATCCTTCAATAAAAATTTTAAAGATTACAAAACAAATAGATATAAGTCGCTTAAACTGCAAAAAAATTAAAAGGGGTAATAAAAAATGGAAATCGATTTTAAAATCACTATAGAAAAACGTGAAATTACTAAAAAAGAAAAGATTATAGCACTAATTAGTTTATTTGTATTAATAGGCGGTATTTATTATAAAATTCGTAAAAAACAGGGTTAACTTTGAAGTTAGCCCTGTTTTTCTATATTAAATTAACTCCAATAACTTATCTACATTTTCCTCAGTAGTCGCCCAGCTTGTCGCAAATCTAACAACACGATGGTTGTCATCGTATTTTTCCCACACTGCAAATTTTACTTTCTTCTGTAATTCTTTAATCTTATCTTCACTTAATACAAAGAATTGTTGGTTTGTAGGTGAGTCGAAATACACTTGATAGCCTTTTTCGATAAATCCTTTTTTCATCTTGTTAGCCATGTTAATCGCATGACGGCTAATGTCAAAGTATAAATTATTAGTAAATAATTCTAAGAACTGTACACCTACTAAACGACCTTTAGCTAATAAAGCGCCATGTTGTTTAATACGTGTTGTGAAATGTTTCGGTTCGTTATTATTTGTAAAGACAATCGCTTCTCCACCTAGGGCACCGATTTTTGTACCACCGATATAAAAGATATCACAATACTTCGCAATATCTTCAATAGTTAAATCACTTTGATCGCTCATCAATCCATAACCTAATCTAGCACCATCCATGAATAGTGGCACTTTATGTTCTTTACAAACGGCAGCTAAGTTTTTTAATTCTTCTTTACTATATAGCGTTCCATATTCAGTGGGATGAGAAATATATACCATACCAGGAAATACCATATGTTCACGTTTAAAATCACTATAAAACGTATCTAAATAAGCGTTAACTTCCTTAGGCGTGATTTTCCCCTCATGAGAAGGGATAGCTAAGACTTTGTGACCGCTAAATTCTATTGCGCCACCTTCATGCACTGCGACATGGCCTGTATCAGCTGAAATGACGCCTTCGTACGATTCCAAAACAGAATTAATTACAACTTGATTTGTTTGCGTACCGCCCACTAAGAAGCGTACGGTTGCTTCAGGGCATTTAATAGTAGCTTTGATTTGTTCAGCTGCTTTTTTGGAAAATTGATCATCCCCATAGCCACTTGCTTGTATTAAATTTGTATCGAGTAGTCTTTGTAACACTTTTTCATGTGCGCCTTCTAGGTAGTCATTTTCAAAAGAAATCATATATTTCCCTCCACAAAATTAATTATCACAAATTATTATATTATTCTGAAAATTTAAAAGAATGTCTTTAGTATACCTTAAATCACGCATGATGTGAATTTAATATTTAAAAAATATAATTGTAAACGTTTTAAAAATAGAGGAGTGTTTTAATTAATATATTTAAATTTAGTTGCTAAACGTATATAAAAAGACTATGATTTAAACAAACAGAAAAGAGGAGTGTTAGATAGATGAGTAAGATTAAATTTAAAAAAATTAAAGAAAAAACTTTAGAAGAGTTAGAAACTAAAGTTAATGAATTCTTGGCTAGTGAAGAAGGTAGTCAATATAAACTGTTAAATGCTTCAATTGAAAGAGTAGAGGAGCAAAAATTTCCACATAATGAAGAATTCTTAAGTGCAACATTGATTTTAGCGCATCAATAAATTTAATTATTAATTATCAGATTTATAGGAGTAAGTGTTATGAAATATATATTTGGTCCGGATTTAGGGACTGTATTTACAATTATATTAGCTTTAGGGTTTATTATTAATTTAGTATTAGCTTTTATAATTATATTTTTAGAAAGAAATCGACGTAGTGCAACATCGACATGGGCTTGGTTATTTGTATTATTTGTTTTACCTTTAGTTGGTTTTATCTTGTATCTATTCTTTGGTAGAACCGTATCTAAACGTAAAATGGAGAAAAACAACGGTAAAGAACTGGACACCTTCAAAGATGTTGTTAAGCAACAAGTTGAGGCATTAGACGCTAATAACTATCAAACGAATAATAAGGAAGTTAAGAAACATCTTGATATGATTAGAATGTTATTAATGAAACAAGATGCCTTTTTAACAGAAGAAAATAAAGTAGATTTATTTACAGATGGTCATAAACTTTATGACAAAGTGATTGAAGATATCTATAATGCGAAAGATTACATACATGTAGAATATTATACATTCGAACTAGATGGGTTAGGACATCGAATTATTGATGCATTAGAAACAAAGCTTAAAGAAGGTTTGGAAGTTAAAATCTTATATGATGATGTAGGCTCTAAAAAAGTAGGAAGAGCTAAATTTAAACATTTCACATCATTAGGTGGAGAAGTAGAAGCCTTCTTTGCATCTAAGTTCCCTCTTATTAACTTTAGAATGAATAACCGAAATCACCGTAAAATTATTGTTATTGATGGTCAAATCGGTTACATCGGTGGCTTTAACATTGGTGATGATTATTTAGGATTAGGGAAATTAGGTTACTGGCGCGACACTCATATTCGTGTTGAAGGCGATGTTGTCGATGCTCTACAAATGCGTTTTATTCTCGACTGGAACTCTCAAGCACATCGTCCACAATTTGAATATGATGATAAGTATTTCCCTCCGAAGAAAGCGCAACATCAAGGAAATTCGGCAATTCAAATTGCTTCAAGTGGACCGGCTTACGAACTCCATCAAATCGAATATGGTTATACTAAGATGATTATGAGTGCTAAGAAATCGGTTTATTTACAGAGTCCGTACTTTATTCCAGATCGTTCATATATTAATGCTTTGAAAATGGCTGCAAACGCTGGCGTGGACGTGCACTTAATGATACCAAGTAAACCTGACCATCCTTTCGTATACTGGGCTACTTTTTCAAATGCAGCAGATTTACTTGAAAGCGGTGTGAAAGTTTATACGTATGAAAATGGCTTTATTCACTCAAAAGTCGCTATGATTGATGGAGAAGTCAGCAGTGTCGGTTCAGCAAACATGGACTACCGAAGCTTTGCTTTAAACTTCGAAGTCAATGCATTTATTTATGATAAAGATATTGCGCAACAACTTAAAACAGCGTTTGAAGAAGATATTAAAAAATCTAAACAGCTAACAAAAGAAGAATATGATAAACGATCAGTTATCATTAAAATTAAAGAGGATCTTGCAAAATTAGTATCACCAATTTTATAGGAAATTACGACTCACTAAGACAAAATTTTAGTTTTAGTGAGTTTTTTTATGACAAATGTCATATTAAATCCGTGACAAATTGGACTAATGACAAAAGAAGAAAGTTGATAAATTAAATATATAAAATAAAAGGAAGTGAAACAGTCATGGTTGAAATAATGCATTTGTCTAAATCTTTTGGAAAAAAAGAGGTACTTAAAGATATTTCAATAACAATTGAAAAAGGGGCATATACTGCTTTAATTGGAAAAAATGGTGCAGGTAAATCAACATTAATTGATATACTCATTGGCCATAAACATGCCTCGAAAGGCTCGATTGAAGATACAGATGGCTTAAATCAATCGATAAATATGGGAATCTTATTTCAACGTACGAACTTCCCGAAACTAATTAAAGTTAAAGAATTATTTTATTTGTATCAAAATTTGTATAAAAATAGTATGACACTAGAACAATTTAGAGAGCTTACGCAGTTTAGTCAAACGCAAATGAACCAACATGCTAATGATCTTTCAGGTGGCCAAAAAAGACTGTTAGATTTTGCGCTTACATTAATTGGTAATCCTCAATTTTTAATTTTAGATGAACCTACAGCCGCTATGGATATAGAAACAAGAGAACATTTTTGGCAAATCATTTATCGTCTTAAACGTCAAAATATAACAATATTATATACTTCACACTATATTGAAGAAGTAGAGCGTATGGCTGATAGAGTGATTTATTTAGAAGATGGAAAAGTAAAAATTGATGATACACCTCAACATATATTATCTAATCAAAATAATTCGATTGTAGAGATAACAAATTATAGTCATGAGATCCACCAAATACTTGCAACTTCATTTAAAACAGCAGTAAAAAATGGAAATTTAAAAATTTATACGAATGAAGTTGAGAAAGTGATCAAAAGTTTAATAGAACTAAACTTTAATTTAAACAATATGACAATCCATAAAAAATCATTGCTTGAATTAATGTTTACAAATACTAATGAGAGAGGAGTGTTAAGTTATGAATAATACTATGATGCTATTAAAAACTGAATATAAATTAATGGTTCGACGTAAATTAACCACTTTCTTAGCATTTATATTTCCATTAGCATTTTATATATTATTTACCTCTTTGATTGATTTACCAGAAGATGCTAAAAAAGTTTTCTATAAAGAGTATATGTATAGTATGACAACGTTTAGTTTAATGGGATTTTGTATGATGCAATTTCCACTTGAAATTATTGAAGAGAAAAATAACGGTTGGTATAAAAAATTGATAGCTACGCCAATAACACCCTTTAATTATTATTTATCTAAAATCTTAAAAACAATGACACTTTTTTTAATTTCAATTATATTATTATTTAGTGTAGCTCATTTTTATAAAGGTGTTAATTTGAGTATGAGTGAATGGATTTTATCAGGTTTTTCATTATGGATTGGAGGAAGTTTGTTTTTAACTTTAGGTCTTATAATTACCCAATTTAATGAAGCGCAAAAAGCGAGTAGTATTGCAAATTTACTTAATATGGTCTTAGCAATTCTTGGAGGTTTATGGTTTCCAGTACAAACATTTCCAACTTGGTTACAACACATCTCGAAATGTATGCCTACGTATCATTTACGTCAATTAGCTTTAGATTTAGGTAAAGGCAACGGATTTAATTTACAATCATTTGTTATTTTGATTGTGTATAGTTTTGTATTTTTAATCATTGCATTATATATAAATAAGAGAAGAGAAGTGAACTAAATGGCTAGTCGCAATATCGGTGCTAGAATGGGAGAAATATCCACATTAATTTATCTCATATTTCCATTTTATGGAATTTATGCGACAAGAAATCAAGAAAATTTCGTTTTAAATATTATTGTTGTATTAATTTTTACGATTGCCTACAGTGGATTAATCCTTTTTCAACAAAAATTAAATTATAAGCTGAATTTAACATTGTTTATTATACATTTAGTTGCAATCGTTTATTTTGTAGCAGTATTTAGCCCCATGCTTAGTTTATTTTTCTTTTTTAGTGCATTTGCCATCCCTTTTATGTTTAAAGCAAGTGTAAAATCAAACGAATTTGGACTTTTACTCCTAACTATGGTGAGTTGTGTCATTGTAACAATATATCAAGATGACATTTCTAGTTTAGTCAGTCTACTTATTTATTATATCGTTATTATGGCATTGTTATTCGGAAATTTTAGTACTGCAAAACATCGAGAAACGCGTAGACAACTTGAAGCAAAAAATAAATATATTAATGTGCTTATTGCAGAACAAGAACGTAATCGAATTGGTCAAGATTTGCATGATACTTTAGGGCATGTGTTTGCTAGCCTTAGTTTAAAATCAGAATTGGCTTTTAAATTAATTGAGTCCAATCCTGAAGCTGCGAAAGAAGAAATTAAAAATATAAACGACATTTCTAAAGAAACGTTAAATAAAGTAAGGAATATCATTGAAAATTTGAAAGTTCAAAATTTTGAAGATGAAGTGGTCTCTATTGATAATATATTGCAAGACGCTAATATTGAATTTTCATTTGAAAATAAACAAGGGGCAAATTCTTTGAATCCGGCCAAGCAGTCTATACTAGCGATGATTTTCAGAGAAATGATAAATAATATTATCAAACATGCTCAAGCTACTAAAGTGGAAGGCAAATTAGAAAATAATCAAGAAAGTATTCAATTACTTGTAAAAGATAATGGCATCGGGATTAAAAATCCAAAAGAAATTAAATTAAAAAGTATAAGTGATAGAGTAGAATTACTTCATGGTATATTAGAAGTTGAATCAGTTAACGGTACGCAGCTAAAAATCACTATACCGAGAGAAGGTGTACAATGATTTCAATTGTGATTGCTGAAGATCAATATATGTTACGTCAAGCCATGGTGCAGTTAATAGAATTAAATGAAGATATGAAAGTTGTAGATGATTTTGATAATGGGGAAGAGACTCTTAACTTTATTAAACAACATCCGCCTGACGTGGCAATATTAGACATTGAACTCCCGAGAATGACAGGTTTAGAAGTCTTAGCGAAGTTAAGAGAAACTTCAATTGATACAAAAATTATTATAGTCACTACATTTAAACGACCTGGTTATTTTGAAAAAGCAGTAGCAAATGAAGTGGATGCTTATGTTTTAAAAGAGCGATCAGTAGATGAATTAGTTACGACTATTCATAAAGTTATGCAAGGTGAAAGAGAGTACAGTACTTCACTAATGACGTCATTATTTAAAGAAGCAAACCCTCTCACGCATAAAGAACAAGTCGTTTTGCGTGAAATTGGCGAAGGTTTAAGTAGTAAAGAAATAGCCGAGAAGCTATACCTTTCAAATGGTACAGTAAGAAATTATACTTCTATAATTATAGAAAAATTAGTAGCACAGAATCGTTTTGACGCTTGGAAAAAGGCAATAAATAAAGGATGGATTTAATTATTATTAGCCTTTTCAGCTTCTAATTGATCTACATGTGTAGCTAATAAACGTAATACTTGGGCAACTTTATCTGGCGGTGTATCTTTCGCTAACGTATGTTCAAACACATGTCCATTTTGAGTTTGAACTTTATAAATAAGTCCATGAGTGTCGATGATAACATCAAGAATTTCCATTGTTTTCACCTCTCTACTTTAATATTTAATGTGAGGTTTATTTAAATTATTGTCGAAAAAAATTTCGATTAAGTTCAATTATTTTGGTTGTTTCTTATATCTACCACACTCAATTTAAATTAATCTTAATTACAAAAATAAGTGCTAACTAGGATTGACTAGTTAGCACTTTATTTGTTCTTACGTTTTTTGATAAATGATTGAATAATATAAACAACAAAACCGACTAGAACGCCTAATAATACGGCTACTACTACTGAGACAATGATTGGAAGTTTATAAACAATCTGAAGAATAACTCCAACAATGATGGCTATTACAACAGTTATTATTGTCAGTAAATTTTCATTACGTTCGTTCATGTATTTCACTCCTAACGCCTTACATTATAGCACGAATTTATTTGTTTCTTCATTTTCAGGAAAATAAAAGACCATTCATATTAATAAAAGTAAATATTTAATTGACGATTAAATTCGAATTATATATTATATGGAAGTATCGAAAAGAGGAGCAGGTGAGTTCATGAAATCTAAAAAATCTCTCAGTATAATAGTATTAGCTGTGATTATTATTGGCGTGTTAGCGTTCCAATTTATCAATCACACAGGCCCGTTTAAAAATAGCGGAAGCCATACTTCAACAACTACTGAATTAAAGGGTAAAGAAAAAGTACATATTGAACGTGTCGTCGATGGCGATACATTTGTAGCTAAAAATAATAATGGTAAAGAAATAAAAATAAGATTAATTGGTGTGGATACGCCTGAAACCGTTAAACCAAATACACCTGTCCAACCCTATGGAAAAGAAGCATCAAATTATAGTAAAAAACATTTAACAGGCAAGGATGTATATTTAGAGTACGATAAAGAAAAAGAAGATCGATACGGACGTACTTTAGCGTATGTATGGTTAGATAAAGACACGATGTATAATGAAGAGTTAGTCAAACAAGGTTTAGCACGTGAAAAATACTTTGCGCCTAATGGCAAATATAGAAGTACATTTGAAAAAGATGAAGCGGAAGCTAAAAAGAATAAAGTTAACCTTTGGAGCTAAAGTGAAAAAAGCGATTACCATATTATCTGTGAGGATAAGTATGATAATCGCTTTTGTTTTTAATATTAAATTCTTGATTGGTTTATCAAATCAATTAATTACTAAAGCTATTAGCAATTTTACTAGCTTGCTCTTCAGTAAGTGGATGTTTAGATAAGTCAATTGCATTTTTAATCACGTGTTCAAGTGAATATTTTGTTGAGACTGTATCTACATATTTTTCACGTTCTTGAGCACCTTCAATGATGTTAACACTTCCATCACTAAAGTAAATAATACCAATGCTTTGAATTTTATGATTAAAATTCTTTTCGATATTATCTTTTAAAGACTTAGAGTTAATCGCAGCTTGTTCATATGGATCATGATCGTAAAAATCATAAATCACTCTGTTGTTTTGAACTTCTTCGACAAATGTGTAGATATCACTGCGTGGTGAATTGAATTGGCTATGATACTGTTTACTAATATAGTGACCAACAATTTGATTAACATCGTTAGTATCAACAACCATTTTATCGTCTACTGGCGCGTTGAAATGATAAAATGTTTTCTGATTCCATTTTTTTACATCAATATTGATTAATCCAATATCAGAAATAACTATGAAATCAAAAGTTCTAGCATATTCAAACAAAGGATGTTTAGTTGCTAAATTACTTGTTGTAATAATATGATAAAACTTTAATTGACCTTCAGTGATGTAGTTATCTAAAATTTCTCTTAGAACTCTTTTCGCGTTACTCTTAGCGTGAGGACTGATTTCATTATTAGAACTTAACATTTGATTTTTAAGGTCTAAATTTTCTTTACTTAAAGCTGAATTCTTAGTTATCATTTGATTTCTAGCATAGATTTCAGTATCAACTCTATCTTGCATATAACGTTGATTTAAGATAAATGCCAGTATAAGTATCACGATGATAACTATTAATATTACCGTTAACGTCATAACTAATCACCTGCATTTTGTTTATTCGTTTATATCATTAGACATTTTTCAAAAAATTTAAAATGATATAAGACAACACATAAATTATAAACATTATATATCCATAGTTCAATATTCTGAAAACTAAGAAGCTTTGAAGATTTTGTTAAGACAATATTAAAAATAGTTGATTTTACACTTTGGTTTTAAATTGTGTATCTTTACTTCTAGATTTAAAAAGTGGGGAACGGATTATGTTTAGAAAAGGTTAGGTTAAGTAGTTAAGCATTTTCATGTCGAAAATTTTAAAGAAATATTTTATAAT
>NZ_PPRC01000091.1 GCF_002902565.1 Staphylococcus petrasii
ATACTATATAATTATATTTTAATGAGCTTTTAATATCTATAAAAAATTGTGCAAAATTTTAATTCACTTATTTAAATAAGCACTGTTTGAAATAGTTTCATTTTTCAAACAGTGCTTTAATATAAAAATGTTTAATTACTGTTGGACTGGGTAACTTACAATGATATTTAAATCGCCCTCAAATTTAATATCTTTATCTTCTGTGGTTAAGATAAAGTGTTTCCCTTTTTCAATCTCAAATGATTCTTCATCAATTACTAATGTGCCTCGACCTTCTATTATTGAAACTAAGCAATAATCATGTGTCTTCTCATATTTTAACGAACCTTCAATATCCCATTTATCTACAGTAAAGAATTCATTAGATACAAATTGGGTAAATTTGTGACCTTGTCTATTTTCAACAATAGGCTCAGTATTAGGACTTTCATTAGAAATATTAATAACATCTTTACTTTGCTCTAAGTGTAATTCGCGAGTATTACCCTTCTTATCTTTTCTATCATAGTCATATATTCTATAAGTTGTATCTGAAGATTGTTGTGTTTCTAGAATCATAATACCTGAGCCAATTGCATGTACAGTTCCTGCTGGTACATAATAAAAATCTCCTGGCTTAACTTTGACAGTTTTAAATAATTTATCAAATGCTTTATTATCAATTAGTTCATTTAATTCTTGTTCATCTTGGACATTTACACCATAAATAATTTCAGCATCTTCTTTAGCGTCTAGAATGTACCAACATTCTGTTTTCCCGTACTCATTCTCATGTTTTAATGCATACTCATCATCCGGATGTACTTGTACTGATAATTTATCATTTGCATCAAGAATTTTAGTAAGCAAAGGAAATTTGTCTCTAGAATCATTTCCAAATAAAGTTTTATCCTCGTTCCAAACTTGATCTAAGGTTTTACCTTTATGTTTACCATTCTCAATCATATTTGGTCCATTGGGATGTGCTGAGATAGCCCAACATTCTCCAGTTAAATCATTTGGAATATCATAGTTAAATTTATCTCTTAAAGCTGTTCCACCCCAAATACGTTCTTGAAATACAGGTTTTAGAAATAATACCATATACTATCAATCCTTTAAATTTCTTTTAAAATATTATAAATTTCGTCTTTATCATTGGCGTTAATTAATTGATTACGTGTATTATCGTCCATTAAGGTTTTAGATAATCTTTGTAGTAATTTTAAGTGTGCATTGTTACTACTACTTGGTACTACAATCATAAATACAATCTGCGGTTTAGATCCATCTAAACTTTCCCATTCAATACCTTCTTTATTTTGTAATACCGCTACAGCTGGTTGTTTAACTGCATCTGATTTACCATGAGGAATTGCTACGTTCATACCAATTGCCGTAGTAGATTCTGCTTCTCTATCTAAAATTGCCTTTTTCACGTCGTCAAAATTTGTAATATAATGATTTTCTTTTAATTTACTAATTAATTCATCAATCACATTGTCACGAGTTAATTGATTATGTTTAATTTCAATAATATTTGTATTGAAAACATCTTCACTTTTTACTTCTTCCTCTGTTTTCTCATTACGCTTTTGATTTTGTAATGGGTCTTCGGTTGAAGGTGTAGTGCCAACAACTTGTGTTTTATTATCATTTTCTCTTTCATTAATTGATTCAGAATTTACATTTGAATCATCCACCTCATTAGCAGGTGTATTCTTTTTGAAAAGTAGCACCGTTAACATTGTTATAATACTACCAATGATAACAGCGATAAAGAACCATACTATTTTATCAATGCCACCTAATACAGCTACAATAGGACCACCGTGAGCAACTCTGTCACCTACACCACCTAACGCAGCAATTACCGAACCAACCATGGCACCTATCATATTTGCTGGAATAATACGTAAGGGGTCTTGTGCCGCAAATGGAATAGCACCTTCTGTAATACCAAATAGTCCCATAGTGAAAGAAGCTTTACCCATTTCTTGTTCTGCTTTATTAAATTTTCTTTTTTGAATAAATGTAGCTAATCCTAATCCAATTGGTGGAATACAAACTGCTACTGCAACCATTCCCATTACTGCATAGTTACCTTCTGCAATTAATGCTGAACCAAATAAGAATGCCACTTTATTAACAGGGCCGCCCATATCGAATGCTATCATCGCACCGATAATTAAAGCTAAGATAATAATATTAGCGCCTTGCATACCTTTTAACCAACTTGTTAATGCTTCGAATACACTTGCAATTGGTGCCCCGATTACAAAAATAAATATCAAACCAACAACTAATGATGCAAGAATTGGAATAATAATTATTGGCATAATAGGAGCCATAGCTTTAGGTACTTTAATTTGTTTAATCCATTTTGCAACATAACCAGCGATAAAACCTGCTACTATACCGCCTAAGAAACCTGCACCTGCTCCACTACCATATAAACTTCCATCTGCTGCTATAGCGCCCCCAATCATACCAGGCACTAAACCAGGCTTATCAGCAATACTATAAGCAATATATCCAGCTAGTATTGGGACCATAAATCCAAATGATAATTTACCAATACTTTCAATAGATTTCCAAAAAGAATGATCTGGTATAACCAATCCTTGTGCAGTTGGTTTTCCTCCCAATGTTAATGCAATAGCGATAAGTAATCCACCAACCATAATAAACGGTACCATAAATGAAACACCATTCATTAGGTGTTGGTACACCATTTGGATTCCACTTTTATTTTCTTCATCTTCTTTATTATTAGTAGTTGACGCATTTTTATCATGATAAATACGTGCGTCCTGATCAATAATTCTTTGAATTAATTCTTTAGGTCTATGAATACCTTCTCTAACGCTTTCATTAATTAATCTTTTCCCATCAAAACGCGATAAATCTACTTGTCTATCGGCTGCTATTATAATTCCATCCGCTTCCCTAATTTCTTTAGCGGTTAAGGCATTTTCAGTTCCGACTCCACCCTGAGTCTCTACCTTAATTTCTACTCCCATTTCTTTAGCAGCTTGTTCTAATTTCTCTTGTGCCATATATGTATGAGCTATCCCATTTGGACAAGAAGTTATAGCTAGAATTTTCATCCTAATCACTCTCCTTACCATTAATTGTAAGCGAATACATTCAACCATAAAAAAGAATAATTACCGTTTCTAGTGGCAATTATTCTTTAATTAAATTTATGAGATTATCTTTTATTTGTTTATCTGATAAATAAAGCATTCTTTTAATTTCTATTTCACTTAATTGTGCAATTGATTGAATAAAACTTTTAGCTACTGCTAAATCTTTTTTAGAAATTGCGAGAAAAAAGACTAAATTCACATTGTATTGTTTCCATTTAATATCTTTTTTACTTTTAAAAACTATAATATGAGATTGTAAGACTCTTTCAGGATTTCCATGAGGTATAGCTATCCCCTTCCCTATGTATGTTGAGGAAAACTTTTCTCTTTCTAAAGCAGAATCAATATACTCATTTTCAATAGCTTTATTATTCTTCAAAATCACGTTAACTCTTTCGAATATAGAAAGCATATTATCGTAATTTTCTTTATCTGTTTCTACTATAATATTAATACTATCTAATTTATCATTAATCGCTACAGGATTTCTTTTTTCATTTAGATAATCTTTAATTTTATTTTCGTCTTCTTTAGAAAATAAAGGTGTCACCACTAAAATATTTACATCACACATTATTTTCGATTGTTCGATTTCGTTTGTAGTAACCAGTAAATCTATATTTGAAAAATCATAATCATTTATTTCTTCCAATTTAATTGTATCTATAATATTAATTTGTTTACTTAACTTAGAAATTTTAGTTTCTAATAAACTGGAAATGCCTAATCCATAGTAGCAAGCTATTACTATATTAAACTGTTCTTCTTCATTTCTTTCTATTGAGGATTGAAAATGAATAGTTAAAAAGGCTATTTCATCTTCACTTAATGTAATATCGGATTCTTCTGATAATTTTTCAATCACTTCAAATAACACACTGAATATAAACGGATATAGTTTCTTAATATTGTTAACTAAGGGATTATTTAAATAAATATTCTTTATTAACCTCAGATAAGTTCTACTAAAATGTGAATAAAGATTTTCTTTTAATAAATTATCCTCACTAAATTTCACACCAACTTTTTCTTCCATAAGAGTAATTAATCTATTGATATAACTCTCAATGAAAATTTTCTCTACACCCAATTCAAACTTATTAAAATGGTAACTTATAAAAAATGAAAATAACTTACTAGTTTCGTCATCTAAGTTATATCTAAGTTTTGAATTTATTTCGGAAATGCATTTCCTAGAAATTTCTAAAGCTTCTTTATTAATTTTCCAAGATATTTTTTCGGGCTCTTTCCGTTTCATAATTAAAATTAAATGAATGACTAATTGTCTTATTTTAAAATTTGAAGTACTAATATGATATTTCGCTAAATTTTTTTGAACTATATTTAATATCGCATTTACATGTGATTTCGGTAGTTCATTTAGAATAAGATGCTCAACACTATTATCTTCTTCAGACAATTGATTAAGATGTAAAATGGCATTATTAATATTAGTCACACTTCCTAAAATACTGATACCTTTTTTTCTTTTAATCTCAATCTTTACATTAAACTTTTCACACCATGCTTGAATACGAGATAAATAATCTAATAGTTCTGTTCTTGAAACATGATAATCTTTTTCTAATTTATTTAGAGTTATTTCACTATTTTCCATTAACAAACGATAACCCAAATTAATAATCGTCTTACTGTCTTTTTCATTCAATGATTTTAAAAGATCATTTATCTTATCAATTTCATAACTTTCAGTGTTAAGTGTATAACCTTTAGACTTTACGCTAATAATTAATGAGTTTAAAAAGTCAGTATTTATATATT
>NZ_PPRC01000092.1 GCF_002902565.1 Staphylococcus petrasii
ATCTGAGGTACTTGCACTTTCTGAATCGGAATCACTCTCACTTGTTGATACTGATTCACTACCTGATGTGCTTGCACTTTCTGAATCCGAGTCACTCTCACTTGTTGATGCCGAGTCACTATCTGATGTGCTTGCACTTGCTGAGTCTGAGTCACTCTCACTTGTTGATGTTGAATCACTGTCTGATGTGCTTGCACTTGCTGAGTCTGAAAGACTCTCACTTGTTGATGCTGAAT
>NZ_PPRC01000093.1 GCF_002902565.1 Staphylococcus petrasii
TGCGTATTCTTCTTCACTCATGTCACCCTTTATCATTAATATTCCCCTACATTATATAACAATTAATTGTAAACTTATACTTCTTATTTTTGAAAATTAAGGAAATATACCTATATTTTTGATATACAAAAATTTACAATTTGATACGTCTACTATTCACTTTCTTATTATCTGTCACTTTTACAGAATATTGATATGAATTCGTTAAATCAATTAATGATAAGTACTTGTCGTGTCCTGCGCCAGTATCGATATCTAAAATATTTTTCTTTTTATAAAGTTCATCATTTTTCAAACCAAAACGATAATTCGGCACATGACCGTGGATTAAAAACTTATGCTTAGGTACATTACGATTTAACTCATGGTTATAATAGCCAGTTGTATATTCTTTAATTTGCTTGCTTAACGGTTTGTTTGTATCAATACCTGCATGCGCAAATATATAATCATCTATCAATTCGACGGTTGATAAACTATTTAAAAATTTATGCCAGCGTTTAATCTTCTTATCTTTACTCGCTAACCAACGCATCTCATGGTTACCCGCCAAAGCAAGTGCACCTTTACGTTTCAAACGTTTCACTAGCTTAAGCGTACCAAATGAATCAGGGCCATTATTAACATAATCCCCCATCAACACAAGTTGATCCTTTCTATAATTATATTTTACTGCTCTTAAGAGAGTTACAAGGGCCTTCCGATGTCCATGAATATCAGAAACCACAAGTATCCTTTCAGCCATTCCAATCTCTCCTTACATCTCAACCTTTTATACATTTACATTTATTATAAAAACCACAGTTTAACTAACTTTAAACAAAATATTAACGTCTTCTCAAAATTAACACTTTACTATTATAAGTAGTATAGAAAAAATTTATATATTTTGGGGACTAAATTTATGAACACGAAACAAATGCTCATTTTTAAACACTTTGTCGAGGCACAAAATGAAAATGCAGTAGCTGAAAAACTTGGGATAACTCAGCCAACTGTGACATTTCATTTAAAGAATTTGAACAAAGAATTTGGTTTGCCTTTATATTTTAAAAAAGGTAAACATTTTAATTTAACAGAAGCTGGGGAATTGTTATATCGCAACGCCAATAAAATGTTAAATTTAATTCAAGAAACAACCGATATGATGGAAGACTTTAAACAATCGAAACGTGGAACATTGCGTATTGGCGCAAGTCATGCCCCAATTTACAGTATTTTACCATCTGCTTTTAAAAACTACATGTACGATCATCCTGATATCGACATCGCACTTACGGTTGATACAGCACCTTGTATCATTGAAAAAGTTAAAAATAGAAAAGTAGATATCGCTATCATTTCTGAAAAAGGGTTTAATGAAGATGAACTACAAGCCAAACGTCTACAAGAAAATCCACTCGTCCTAGCTATGGATAAACGCCATCCACTTGCACAAAAAGAACAAATTTCTTTAGAAGATGTGCAAAAGTATCGTTTTATTATTCATAGTAGCGGTTCAACACGAGAAAGTATTGATGAATGGCGTAAAAATAATTTCGTAAATCTAGA
The DNA here is from genome assembly GCF_002902565.1 of Staphylococcus petrasii. Classification (GTDB taxonomy): domain Bacteria; phylum Bacillota; class Bacilli; order Staphylococcales; family Staphylococcaceae; genus Staphylococcus; species Staphylococcus petrasii. Next base: position 1,552 of record NZ_PPRC01000093.1, read on the forward strand.
TATACATATGGAATCTAATAGCATTAGCAGCATTTTAACGACAATCAAAGATTCAAATTATTTAAGTCTTGTTAGTAAAAGCGCCCTCTTCCATCATCCAAGTATTATTGGTAAAACACTACCTGACGGGCCATCACCTAGTTATATCTCATTGTTATATCGCAATGATAGACATCTTACGTCAATAATTCAAGACTTCGTTACACTCATTTATAATACAAATGAAGGTTAAAGTTCATTATCAATCTATATTATAGTCTTATTTATTAGAGGCGGATCAATGAAATCTAATTTATTTAATAGGTTTCATTGGTTCGCTTTTTTTATCTCCAAAAGACACACAACATAATTGCAGAATTCTCTTTAGTAACTTTATGTAATGTTAATATTTTATAAATTTTATTAATAAAATATCCTTAAAATTATAACAATTTTACAATATATTAATATTTCCCTATAAAAATAGTTCGTTAGATAATATAATAAGGATGAAAGCGTTATT
>NZ_PPRC01000094.1 GCF_002902565.1 Staphylococcus petrasii
CGTATGTTCTTCCCTAATAACAGAGTTTTACGATCCGAAGACCTTCATCACTCACGCGGCGTTGCTCCGTCAGGCTTTCGCCCATTGCGGAAGATTCCCTACTGCTGCCTCCCGTAGGAGTCTGGACCGTGTCTCAGTTCCAGTGTGGCCGATCACCCTCTCAGGTCGGCTACGTATCGTCGCCTTGGTAAGCCGTTACCTTACCAACTAGCTAATACGGCGCGGGTCCATCTATAAGTGATAGCAGAGCCATCTTTCACTTTTGAACCATGCGGTTCAAAATATTATCCGGTATTAGCTCCGGTTTCCCGAAGTTATCCCAGTCTTATAGGTAGGTTACCCACGTGTTACTCACCCGTCCGCCGCTAACGTCA
>NZ_PPRC01000095.1 GCF_002902565.1 Staphylococcus petrasii
AAGCCATACCTCATTTTCATTTTTTTCAATATTTATTAGATGATAGTCAAAATAACGAATCCAATAATATATTGATTTCCAAAATTGTTTCTCATTATCCATTAATTTCTCCACCATCAAGTTTTATAAATAATTAATTCACTAACAGGTTGATCGTGATTTTCAATTTCAAAATCTGTCAGTTGAAAATCATAAATCAAACTAATCGTATTTGCGTTAGATTTGCTAAGAAATCGATCAAAGTAGCCTCCACCATAGCCAATTCTATAGCCATCATCACGGAAAGCTACTCCTGGCACTATGATTAAGTCTAATTCATCTGTAATTTCAGTATCACCCTTCACTGAATTAATACCTTTTTCATCTTCTACAATAGAATCTAAGTCGATAATTTCCTTAAAATTCATTTCACGCGTTTTGTAATTAGTATTAGGAACAAATACTTTTTTATTGTCATTTAATGCAGTTTGGATGATTTTATATGTATCTACTTCATGAGGCATTGAAAGTACCATACCGATACGATGAGCATTTTTGTACCACTCATGATTCAGTAAGTGTTCTTTCAACCAATTATCAGCATCTTCTTTGTTAGAAGAATCAAACGCCTTCATTTTTGAAAGAATATCTTTGCGGATAGTCTTCTTATTCATTCCCTTACACCACCTTTATATACTAAATATATTATAACGTTATTAAAAGATGATGTCATTTAGATGCAATGGAAAAAGGTCTATAATCAAACATCTACCATTGCATATAGAAGACTTTAATATAAAAAAATTAGGCTGAAAATAATTTCAGCCTAATCAATCGTTTTATTATTTTGTTTCACGGTGTAAAGTGTGTTTGTTATCACGTGAACAATATTTTTTCATTTCAATACGTTCTGGATTGTTTCTTTTATTTTTAGTTGAAATGTAGTTTCTGTCACCACATTCAGTACAAGCTAATGTTACGTTTACGCGCATGTTAATTCCTCCTTACCTTTTCTAAATACGACTTTATTATCATACCACTTAGAATAAAAATTGAAAAGTATTAATTTTAGTAACGCCTATCAATTCTAATAATGTGTAATTAAAGATTATTTTTCATTTTTAAAATAATAATTAATCACGTCGCGACCTAAGTCTCCCCCGTTTAACCATGGGGGTGGAACTGGTTGGTTAGTATATACAATTGAAAAAGCTAATTTAGGGTTTTTAATTGGTGCATAACCTATATAAGTTGAGTTAACACGAGATTCACCGTTTTGGAATACTTCGGCTGTCCCTGTTTTACCTGCAGATGGCACTTCTGTTTTATGGAAGCTAGCATAACCCGTACCATCTACTTTATTAAAGGCCATTTCAAATCCTTTTTTCACTTCATCAATTTCATCTTGTGAATTATTGACTTTATTTAATACATTTCCTTTTATTTTCTCTTTTACTGGTCCAACATCATCACTATTCGTCGCGTTGTGAACAGCTAATCCTATATGAGGTTGAATTCTGTAGCCATTATTAGCAATGGTTGAGACGTATTGTGATAATTGAAGTGGTGTATAAGTATCATATTGACCAATAGATAAATCAAGATAGTTTCCAGGATTATTCGTTAATGGTTCAATTTGTCCAATCGTTTCATTTGGTAAATCAATGCCTGTTTTAACACCTAAACCTACTTGATTTAATCCTTTTCTTAATTTTTGACCAGCCTCTTTGATATCTGTTGGTAAATTCATACCGTTATAGTATGGGTCTCCTGCTAATTTTAAAGCAGTTTTAAACATATATACGTTAGATGAATGCATTAACGCTTCTTCATCATTAATTCTAACCTTACCATTTTGGTTAAAGTAAGATCGTTTTGTTAAGCCACCGCGGAAATGTAATGGTTCATCAATCATTTCTTCGCCAACTTTAATTGCTTTATTTTGGTAGCCAGTTAATAATGTGCCACCTTTGACAGAAGAACCAACAGCAAATTGACCTGTGAAGTTACCTAAATCGTAATCCGTTAATTTACCATCTTTACTGATTTGTTTTCCTGCCATTGCTAGGATATCACCATTTTTAGGGTTTTGAACTACTATAAGCGCATTATCCATATTAGTAGCACCTTGACTACGTAATGTTTTAATTTCGTTTTCTAATAGTGATTCAACCTTTTTCTGTAAATCGATATCAATAGTTAATTGTAAATCATCGCCTCGTGACCCTTTATTAATCACTTCTGAATTAATGACTTTACCAGATTTATCAGTAGTATATTTCATTTCTTTCTTTTTACCACGTAATATATCTTCATATTGATATTCTAGATACGATTTACCTACTCTATCATTTCTTGAGTAACCTTTAGCTAAATATTGTTCAGTTAATTCTTTAGGAATACCTTCAGCTGGGGTTGATACACTACCAAATATACTGCGAAGCGTATCGCCATACGGATAACGACGATCCCAATCCATTGAAGTATTTACACCAGGAAGTTTATCTAATTGTTGTGATACAGCTGCATATTCTTTTTCACTGACATCTTCGTTTTTAATTGTTTCTGGATCTAGCGTTGAACCTGCTGACATTTCTCTATAAATTGCTAAGACTTGTAAATCCTTTTTACTTAGAGAATTTAATTGTTTATCGCCAATTTTAGAATACAGTTGTTTGTCGTACTGGTCTTGGCTAATACTTCCATCATTAAGCATGGATTGCTCTTTTGTCATCATATGTTCTACTTGTTCTGGATGTTTTTGAATCCAAAAATCTTGTTTATCACGTTCAGTTATTTTATTCGTCTTCATTGTTATCAATTTAGAAAGCTTTTCAGCTGTATCTAACATATCTTGTTGACTCGTTTTTCTTGAACGCGTGTATGTAATTGCTAGTTTTGAAGCATTATCAACTAGGACTTTACCATTTCTATCAAGTATTCTACCTCTCGGAACTGACTCGTTCACAGTAATATTTTCATCGTTTTTGACTAACTGCTTATAATGAGAGCCTTGAGCAATTTGTAAATACCCTAACCGTAATACAATAATTGCAAATATTAATACGATTGCACCGAAAATAAAATTGATACGCTTATTCATTGTATATTTTATTTTCTCATCATTTGTTTTTTCTTTTAACCTTTTAAGCAAGATAACCTACCTCAATTATTAAACATGTTTACCTATAAATGATATATGAATTTTATATATATTACCATTATTATATCAAAAAAATAGTGGTCTCTATCAAAGAGACCACCGAAATAAACGTTTATTTATTAACTTATTTAGCAGCGTTATATAATTCGTCTACTTTTTCCCAGTTAACTACGTTCCAGAAAGCACTGATGTAATCTGGACGTTTATTTTGATATTTTAAGTAGTAAGCATGTTCCCAAACATCTAAACCAAGGATAGGTGTTTTACCTTCTGTTAATGGGTTATCTTGGTTTGGAGTAGTAACGATTTCTAATTGACCGTTATTTACTACTAACCATGCCCAACCTGAACCGAAACGTGCTGCAGCTTTGTCAGCGAATTCTTTTTTGAATTCATCTAAAGAACCCCATTGTTCTTTAATTTTATCAACTACAGTACCTTTTTCTTCAGAATTAGGAGTTAATAATTCCCAGAATAATGAGTGGTTTAAGTGTCCACCGCCATTATTACGTACAGCTGTTTGAATATCTTCAGGTACGCTATCTAAATTAGCAACGATTTCTTCGATAGATTTAGATTCTAAGTCAGTACCCTCAACTGCAGAGTTTAATTTTGTCACATAAGTATTGTGATGTTTGTCATGGTGGATTTCCATAGTTTCTTTATCAATGTGTGGTTCTAATGCATCTGCTGCATATGGTAAATTTGGTAATTCAAAAGCCATAAATAATCATCCTCCTAAAATTTCGTTACATTAATAATAACAAGCAATTTACTAAGCAACAAACCTTTTGCTTAATTTATATATATTGTTTACTTATTATCTTGTTACTTTATTACTATAACTCATAAAGTTAGATTTTAAACATAATAAGGCTTAAATTTTAAAAATTCCTTAATAATTCAGACTAATGACCTATATATTTAGAAAAAACCTATCTAGCTTATTAGTTTATTCGCTAGATAGGTTATAAGTTAATTAATGCCTTTGTGATGACATGTTTCACATATGCCATATACTTCCAGTTTATGTGTATGGATGTCTACGTTTGGCAAGAACTGTTTGATTTCGTCAATTGGACAATAATCAATTACTTTAGTATCGCCACAATTTTCACAGATAAAATGATGGTGATGATGATTTGTGCAAGCAATTCTAAATTTCATTTCTCCGTCTAATTCAGTACTTTCGATGATATTTAAGTCTTTAAATAGATGTAAGTTTCTATATATAGTATCGAAAGAAATACCAGGATAATCTTTATCTAATTGTTGTTGAATGTGTTTAGCATTAATATATTTATCTTCTTGAACAAATATATTAATCATATCTTCACGTTTCTTCGTATATTTTAAACCATTATTTTTTAAAATTTTTATTGCATCATTTGTATTCATACTTTAATGCCCCTTTTTAAATCTAAAAGTAGATCTTTGATATAACATCGTAATTCCTAATAATAGAACTAATAGGACTACGATAACACCACCTGGTGAAATATTCATATAGAAAGCAAGAATTAATCCTAAAATCACTGAACTTTCACCGATAATAATACTTAAAATGATTAATTGTTTAAAGCCTTTAGTTATTCGCATAGCAATTGCTATTGGGAGTGTGATCAAAGCACTCACTAGTAAAATCCCTACTACTCTCATAGAAGCTGAGATAACCATAGCGACAATGACTATAAATAGAAATTGTATCCATTTAGGGATATTGATTACTTTACTATATTCTTCATCAAAAGATAAAATAAATAACTCTTTGTAGAATAAAATAATGAATAGGACGACGATGATTGAAATCACAGAGATTGTAATTAAATCACTCAAATTCACCGCACTTATAGAACCAAATAATAGTCCTACAATCTCTTGGTTAAAACCATCAGCTAATGATATGAATATTGCACTTAATGCAATACCAGCACTCATAATAATTGGAATTGCTATTTCTTGATAATTAGTATAAGAGGTTCTTAATTTTTCAATTAATAGCGCTCCAACGATAGCAAAAAGAATACCAAACCACATTGGGTTAATAAATGCTAATGCGGGAGATAATGTTAGAACAAACATTCCAAATGAAATACCGCCTAAAGTCACATGGCTTAGAGCGTCTGCAATTAGGGATAAACGTCTAACAACAATAAAGGCGCCTATTAATGGCGCAATAAAACCAATAAGAATACCACTTATTAGTGAATAACGCATAAAATCAAAATTTAATAAGGCTTCAATCATGGAAATCACCGTATTTAGTTTTATTTAATTTATTCATAATTAACTCCTTGTAATCTTATATTATGCTTCACAGCATGTTCTATTGTGTTGATGATCAACAAATTTTACGGGATGACCATAAATTTTAGAAATTTCAACTTCATCAAGGGATTTAAATTCTTCAGTTGAGCCATGAAAATGTAGATGTTTGTTAAGACAAGCTACTTTAGTAGCTGTGTCAGCTACAACGCCAATATCATGGGTTACAAGTATAATTGTAATGCCTTCTTGTTTTAAGCGTTCTAGTGTTTCATAGAATTCGCTGACATGTTTCGCATCTATACCATTTGTAGGTTCATCGAGGATTAACACAGATGGATTAGATATTAAAGCACGAGCGATTAAAATTCGTTGTTGTTGTCCTCCAGATAGCTCTGCGATATTTTTATCAATTAGATGATGAATGTTTAATCTACTTAAGACGTCTTCTACTAATTTTTCATCTTCTTTATTAAAGCGTTGAAACAGCTTTTTTGTCTTAGTAAGCCCGCTTAATACGACTTCTCTTACGCTTGCTGGAAAGCCTGCTCTAAAAGCATTTGCTTTTTGAGATACATAGCTTATTTTTAAAGCTGATTGTGTATTCTTTTTATATGATTTTCCGTCGATAAAAATTTCACCATTTTGAAGCGGAAGTAATCCTAATATTACTTTTAACAATGTAGATTTACCTGCCCCATTTGGTCCTACTATTGCAAGAAAATCACCTTTATTTATTTT
>NZ_PPRC01000096.1 GCF_002902565.1 Staphylococcus petrasii
TTAAAAATGTTGTTTGTTTATATATGTAAGCGCTTTAATTTTCAAAAATAATAAATAGGGTCTTACATTTATCTGTAAGACCCTTATTGAAATACTATATGTTATTTATCTAAACCCATTTTATCTTCAACTACATCAGCAATACGTTGTGCATAGCGTTGTGCATCTTCATCAGTAGCTGCTTCAACCATTACACGTACTAATGGTTCTGTACCAGAAGGTCTAACTAAAATTCTACCTTCACCATTCATTTCATCTTCAACTTCTGACATTACTTGTTTCACATCTTCATTTTCTTCAACGTGATGTTTGTCAGTAACTTTAACATTGATTAATGATTGTGGATATTTTTTCATTTGAGCTGCTAACTCACTTAAAGGTTTGCCACTCATTTTAACTACTGAGGCTAATTGAACACCTGTTAATAAGCCATCACCAGTTGTATTATAATCCATAAGAACGATATGTCCTGATTGTTCTCCACCTAAGTTGTAATTACCACGACGCATTTCTTCAACTACGTATCTGTCTCCAACTTTAGTTTTATTTGAAGCGATACCTTCATGTTCTAAAGCTTTATAGAAACCTAAATTACTCATTACAGTAGAAACAATCATATTATTATTTAATTCATTGTTTTTATGCATTGCTTGACCAATAATGAACATGATTTGGTCTCCATCAATGATATTTCCTTTTTCATCGACAGCGATTAAGCGATCTCCATCACCATCAAACGCTAAACCAAAATCACTTTCAGTTTCTACTACTTTTTCAGCTAATTGCTCTGGATGAGTAGAACCACATGCTTCATTGATATTATAGCCATCTGGGCTACAACCAATCGTTTCTGTATCAGCTTCTAAATCTCCAAATAAGAATGGAGCTAATGCAGAAGTTGAACCATTTGCACCATCTAAGACAATTTTCAATCCTTCTAAATCAACATCGATTGTAGATTTTAAATAGCTTAAATACTTTTGAGCCCCTTCAAAGTAATCAGAAAAATGTACAATATCTTTACCAACAGGTCTAGGTAACTCAGGATTTTCTTGATCTAATAAAGCTTCAATTTCATCTTCTTGATCATCTGATAATTTAAATCCGTCTGCGCCAAAGAATTTAATACCATTGTCTGCTACAGGGTTATGAGAAGCTGAAATCATTACACCTAACTCAGCACCCATTTCACGAGTAAGATAAGCAACACCTGGTGTTGAAATAATACCCAATCGCATTACTTCTGCGCCAATAGAGGCTAATCCAGCGATTAATGCTGATTCTAACATTTCACCAGAAACACGTGTATCTCTACCTACTAATACTTTAGGATGTGCTTCACCTTCATTATGTGCTAAAACATAGCCACCATAACGACCTAATTGAAACGCTAATTCAGGAGTTAATTCTTTATTAGCTATACCTCTTACTCCATCAGTACCAAAATATTTTCCCATTGTTAAATACTCCTTTATTTATTAAGAATTAAAATTATTTCAAGTTAATATGCGCTGTAACTTCATTTGTATCTGCCTTTTTAACTTTATCAGGTAAGTCAATCTTTACCTTTTTATCTGTTGAATCAGATATATCATCTAAATTCACTACAGCGTCAACTTCATTAACATCTTGCAATGTTTCTCTATTACCATAAATTTCAATTTCATCCTTATCTAATGAAATGTCATCAAGTTCTTTATCATCTGGTAATTGACCTTCAGTGTGCACATTAACTTTAACTTTCTTACTATAAGGTTCAACCTTTGTTGTTAACTTCACTTGATCGGGTTGTATATGCACGTTTAACTTATTAAGCTGTTTATCAAAAGCAGTTACATCTGCCACATCTGAAGTGTCTTTATTTAATTTATCTACGTCACGATAGGTAGCCTTAAGATAAGCAATTTTAGATAATTGTTGTTTCCCTCCTGTTACTTTTACAGTCTCAGGTTCAACTTTACTATTTTTTACTTTGTAATTAGCATCAATATCATTTTGACCTATATCAGGTTGTACATGCATTGTTTTAGAATCTTTATTCTCAAGAGTGATATAAGCTTGTTTAGGCTTGACGTTATAATTAATGTCATTACTTAATCCTTTGACTATATAGTCTTCCTTGTAATCACCTGCTTTGGCATTAGATAAATCAACAGTTACTTTAATATCATCCGAATTCTCTATTTTCAGTAGTTTGGACTGTGGCCCAGAAATCGTTACATTTACTGTGTCTGGAGCCTTAGTAACATGTAACTCTTTCGAATTATAAAGAACTTCCACAGGAACATCTTCAATAGTTTTAGATGAATTTTGAGATAAATTATTATTATTAAAAACATTACCAAAAACATTATTGACAGATAAGTAAAAGAATATAGCTAATACTAAAGCTATAAATCGTAAACCCCATTTACTTTCTAACATCTTATTTCACACCTTTCTTTTGAAAGTGTGTACCAAACCAATGTTCAGCTAATAATTCTTCAAAAACTTCTTCTGAAATGTCTCTACGTAATTTACCATCAAATGTAACGGATATTGATCCAGTTTCTTCGGACACAACAACAGTAAAAGCATCTGAAACTTCTGAAATACCTACGGCTGCTCTATGACGAGTACCTAAACTTTTAGAGATTTTAGAACTATCAGATAATGGTAGATAACTCGCAGAACTAGCAATTCTAGAATTTTGAATGATCATGGCACCATCATGTAAAGGTGTATTTGGTATAAAAACATTGATAAGCAATTCTTGTGATATTTCAGAATTCATTGCTATACCTGTTTCTATATAGTCTTGTAAACCGGTTTCTTTCTCAAAAACGATTAATGCACCAATACGTCTTTTAGCCATATATTGTACAGCTTTTGAAACTGCTTGAACTAATTTTTCTTCATCATGACTGTAGGTATTTGTATATCGTTTGAATAAACTTCCTCGACCTAACTGTTCTAATGCACGTCTAATTTCAGGTTGGAATATCACTATTAAAGCCAATACTCCCCATTGAATCACAATATCAAACAGCTTAGAAGTAGCAGTTAAATTAAGAATTTTACTGACTTGCTGACCAATAACTATAAATAAAATACCTTTAAGTAGCTGAATAGCCTTAGTACCCTTAAATACAGTAATGAGAAGATAAAGGACATACCATACAATAAGTAAATCAAGTACACTTGTAATTATTTTTAATGTACTTAGATTATCAAAAAAGTTGGAAAAATCCATAGCATCTCCTCCGAATATATTTTTCCATAGTCTTAATTATACCAATGAAAAACCTCACTGTCATATGAACAATTAAATTGAACAAAAAAATTTCTTATTATTTATAATGGTTAAAAAAACTTTAGAAAATAAAAAAAGCACCCCAATTTGGGATGCTTGTGAGTGAGCCATAGAGGATTCGAACCTCTGACCCTCTGATTAAAAGTCAGATGCTCTACCAACTGAGCTAATGGCTCTAATGGCTGGGCTAGCTGGATTCGAACCAGCGCGTGACGGAGTCAAAGTCCGTTGCCTTACCGCTTGGCTATAGCCCATTAAGATGGTGGAGGGGGGCAGATTCGAACTGCCGAACCCGAAGGAGCGGATTTACAGTCCGCCGCGTTTAGCCACTTCGCTACCCCTCCGACTTATAAATGGTGGAGAATGACGGGTTCGAACCGCCGACCCTCTGCTTGTAAGGCAGATGCTCTCCCAGCTGAGCTAATTCTCCAACAAAATGGTGACTCCTACGGGACTCGAACCCGTGTTACCGCCGTGAAAGGGCGGTGTCTTAACCGCTTGACCAAGGAGCCATGGCTCCGCAGGTAGGATTCGAACCTACGACCGATCGGTTAACAGCCGATAGCTCTACCACTGAGCTACTGCGGAATAATATGATATACCTGGCAACGTCCTACTCTAGCGGAACGTAAATCCAACTACCATCGGCGCTAAGGAGCTTAACTTCTGTGTTCGGCATGGGAACAGGTGTGACCTC
>NZ_PPRC01000097.1 GCF_002902565.1 Staphylococcus petrasii
AAGTGCAAGCACATCAGACAGTGAGTCAACATCAACGAGTGAAAGTGACTCAGATTCAGCAAGTGTAAGCACATCAGACAGTGAGTCAACATCAACAAGTGAAAGTGATTCCGACTCAGTAAGTGCAAGTACGTCAGATAGTGAGTCAGCATCAACGAGTGAAAGTGATTCCGATTCAGTAAGTGCAAGCACATCAGATAGTGATTCAGCATCAACAAGTGAGAGTCTTTCAGACTCAGCA
>NZ_PPRC01000098.1 GCF_002902565.1 Staphylococcus petrasii
TCAGTATATTACACAAACTGTAATCAATATTGATAATTTAAATAAAATTAAAAATGGAGTAGAGTTAGAGCCCTTATATTTTACATTAGATAGTGAAAAATTATCTTCAACTAGAATTACATATAAAAAAGGATTTAATTATATTAAAGAGAGAAAAAATTCACCTTAGCTAATGATAATTTAATAGGATATTTAAATATAATAATTAAAAATCTCGAAGGTACAAGTACATTTTATTCCCTAACAGATATACTTAATTTTGATGAAAATAAAATTAAAACTATAAATCATGAACTGTCTGAAATGATGAAAGCTTATAAAATGAGATTACCAAAAGAGGAAGAAGTTGCCGATGAATTTATTGACAATTTAAAAATATTAAAAAAATGGTTGATTAAAGATTTAGCTGAAGCTACTAGTTCTCGATATTCTTTATCAATTGATGAAATTGGAGATTTGTACTTTTTAAAAAGTCGAGGCAGTTTAGGGAAAACATTAACAATTAGGAAAGATATATTGATTTTATTAACTTCAATAATTGTAAAAGATGAAAAAAATTAATTAAAGAAGTTTTTGCAGAGTTTGAAAAAAGAGGAGTCTTTTTTGATCGATATACAAAAGAAGAGGTAGTTAATTTCTACGAAAAAATGAATATTCTTGATAAGAAAAGCGATAGTGGAGAGGTTAAATATGTCAAACCAGTTTTATAATTTTTTAGATAAAGAATTAAGAAATTATTTAAATAATACTTCTTTAAACGCAGGAGATAGATTCTTTTTAATATTAAATAATGATAATGAAATAAATAATTTAAAAACAGCAATTGAAAATTCAAAAGAAAAGAAAGTTAGCACTTTTAAGTCAAATGAATTTAGTTTTGAAACTATTTATTATATGGTAAACGATAAAAAAGTAATCTTTGTTTTTGCGCATGATGGTGTTACTAATGACTTCTTAGTGACTATAAGAAATAAGGTGTCATTACAAAAAGGAGAATGGGAAGATTCTGTAGTTATATTTTTGATGAAAGAGGACTTAGATAGTATAACAGGAGGCTCGTTAGATTTATCAAAAAAAGGAGCACCATTTCATACTAATTCACTAAAACAAAATTTAGATAAAATAGTTAATAAAGAAAATCATAATTTAGAAAAACATGAAAGTGAAATTTTAAAATTTGTAATAGAAAGAAAATTTTCAGATGAACTTGTTAAATATACTTTATTAGATTTTGAATCTGTATTTAGTATTATCCAACAAGGTGAAATTAATAAAGAAGACTATTTAAAGTTGGAGCTTTTTGAAGATAAACAATTAAAAAGTTTCTCTAATTCAACTAAAAATATAAAAAATAGATTAATCGAAAATAGTGATTTATTTGAGACTGTTTCAGCTATACATGACAGAGGAAATATTAAAGAAGATATTGAAGAAAAATTTGGAGAAAGCGCCCCTACCAAATTAGTAAAAGATAATTGGTATGAAGCGGAGTTTGAACCAATTAGAAAAAGTAAAGAAACAGTTGATAATGAAAAAAGAGTAAAAATAGAATTTAACGATGAAGAGTTTTATCAGCAATTTAAAAATATTGAGGTATGGAATAAAAATTCTGGTACAACAAAAGTTAAGTCAAGAGAAAAAAATATTATTATTTTTAAGGAATTTTCAAGCTTAGAAACTATAATATTGCCATTTGATAAAAATGATGATATTAATCCATCTTTTATTAATACGAATAGAGCAAAAGTATATAACTTGGCTACAAAAGAGACTTCTAAAGTACAATTTAAATCAAAATCAAAAGGTAAATT